>JAITJT010000187.1 GCA_031278795.1 Deltaproteobacteria bacterium
TCTCCAGCTCCGGCTCCTCCTCGGGCTTCATCGCTTTCTCCAGCTCCGGCTCCGCCGCGTTATCCATCACCGTCTCCAGCTCAGTCTCCGCCGCGTTATCCATCACCATCTCCAGCTCCGGCACCGCCGCGTTATCCATCACCGTCTCCAGCTCCGGCACCGCCGCGTTATCCATCACCGTCTCCAGCTCAGTCTCCGCCGCGTGTTCCATTGCCGTTTCCAGCTCCGGGTCCGGCTCGGGCTCCATCGCTGTTTCCAACTCCGGCTCCGACTCTGCCGCGCGCTCCATTGCCATCACGGGCTCCAGGTTCGCTGCGAACATGTTCTCCAACTCGAAGGTCTTGGGGGTCATGAAATTGGTGGTAACCACCTTTGGCAGCCTCTCCTCCTTCTCCTTAGGAGGCGGGGCTATCGAGGCCTCTCTCCTTTTGGAGCGGGAGAACAATCCCGCGATGCGGGAACCTATCCTCCTGAAGAATCCCGGCCGCTTCTCTTCCGGGCTGGTTGCCGGGGCCGGTGGCTCCGCATCCTCTGCCCAGAATTCAGTCCAGGCGTCCTCCGGCGCTATGGGCTTAAACATCACCGTATCGGTGAGCTTTCTGCCGTAAAAGGAAGGCAACTGGCTGAGCGCCTTGCTGCCGTTCTTTTCCATAACGTGAAGGTTCCCCAAGTGGTCGATAAACAACTTAGCGCTGTTCGTCCTCAACTCCATCCCGGGCTCCTTACCGCAAGTGATCACGAAGCCGTTCAAGCCGGGGTGGAACAGGGGCATAGCCTGGGCCGCCCTGTTCTCCGGGTTGAGCTCGAGCCTCATGGAAAAGCCCCCGGATCCGTCTTCCATCTCCCTAGAGAAGAAAAGGGACAAGGACATGCCGTCCTTGCTCCTCGTCTGATGCTCCTTGAGAGTTCCCGAAGCCTCAACTTCTAGGGTGTCCCGCTTCTGATCCTTCCTGTAAATGCACTTCATGATGTCGTTCTCGAGCTTCAGTATGTCTTTGACCTTGATGCTGTGCGGCGTCTCCGCCTGCTTGCTCTGGTCAAGGATTTCCTGCATGCGAGCCCTGTTTGCGTGCAAACCCAAACAGGCGACGATGTTATCCCAGAGGTACTGAACTTCCCCGTCCACTGTGACCATGGCTTCCGGGAAACCCGGGAGCTTTTCGTACTTAGCGAACAAGGACTGGTCAACCTCCAAGAGCTCCATTGCCTCTTGCAAAGAAACAAATCTATTACTTTTCATAAAACTCCGTCAGAAAAGATGCTCTACCAATGGTAGAGAGAAAAATGAAATTAATCTGAGAGGGAATCGTTAGATCCCTCGTACCCAATAAAAGACTGGAAGCGGTCTTCCAGACAACCTCCAGAAAAGACAAGTTAAAACAAATGATATTTAAGTCCTCCTTCCATAATAAATATTCCTGATTCTCCTTTCTGATAACTCTGATTGTTTCTCCGTCACGGCAAAATGCGTAAAGGAGATGTGTTGTGAAAAAACGCGCGTAATATTTCAACGCGGGACAACTGATTCTGACTTTTTGGGGGGGTGCTCTGGAGTTCAATAACACAATTCTCGCTTTGAATCTTGTTAATGGGGCGTTTCCCTGAAACTGAGGCCAAGAAAGCCAGTAAATTTCAAGGAACGCTAAAATGAGAAAAAATATTATGAAAATGTTCCACATAAATTTTGTCGAGTGTCCTTTAAATGACTAATGGGATGAAATACCGAACTGATTCGGCTTGATGACGGACTTCTTCAAATCCGTGAAAAGTTGGTGCTGCCTTTTTTGTTAATTTTTTTGGTAGGGAGTACCTTTTATTTCTACATGACGTTGTGTTGGAGTAGGGGATGGTAAAAGAGAGTTGTATTCGAAGCAGTGTTGACATCTTTTGAAAATTGTGTTATATATATAAAATAGGAATATAGTTCTTGCTATCAATAAGTTTTAGAGAGAAATTTTGAAAAAGGTAACAAGAATCGTTACACCATTAAGTCTTAACCGAGATTCATGTTTGTCGTCATGAATCTTCAAGGCTCATGGTGTTTTCTGGCACGTTGATGCCTATGATATATGAGATATTTTTTAAAATTGTTTGCCCCAGGTGTGCAAGTGCTTTCCCTAAGATATTGGATACCTTAATAATAAGCATTAAATAACTCTAGTCAAAGACTTTCCAAAAGGAAAGAAGTCAGATTATAAAAATTCTTAAAGTCCGACTCTTATATCCTCATCTTGAGTTCTTAGCTTGGGCAGAGACTAAATCAGTCTCAGGGCTTCCGGTTCTTTTAGGTTTTTGCAACTTGATTATGAGGGGCGTGCAATAATTGTTAAACTTTCTCCCCCAGACGAATACACGTTAGCACTGCATATATTCGCTTATCTTAATAATAAGCATGGAAACTCCTCCTGTCAAGGGCCAAAACCCAAAAAAAGTACATAAATAAAAAAAAATTTTTAAAACCGTCCAAATTTGTGACAGTCTCTTGGAAACAGTGGTTTTTAGCCGATTGGTTCCTGAGGGTCCAGACGCATCCATGACTTCCGTAAAGCCCATCGCGAAACTTTTTCGCAAATATAACGTGCGAAAGCTTGGATTTTCAGAAATCCTAGCATTTCCACTATGGCGGAAGCGCATAATAATTTGAAACGCTTTTTTTCACTACAGTATATGTTTCCTTGCGCATAAAAAACAAAAGTGGTGGAACCATCATGATTCCCGGTTTAAATTGTAATGAAGTGTATATATATTCCACTCAAACGCCTGTATATTTCTAAAGATCCCTAATAATAAGGATTAATTGACTTTTTCTAAGGGCTTCCAAAAGAAAAGGTCTCAGATCACAAAAATTCTTAAAGTCCGGCTCTTATATCCTCATCTTGAGTCCCAAGCTTGAGCCCTTAGCTTGAGCCCTTGGCTTGAGCCCTAAGCTTGAGTCCTTGGCTTGAGTCCTTGGCTTGGGTAGAGACTCCATTGGTCTCAGGGCTTGAGGCTCCTTTTCTCTTAACGGCTTCATTATGAAGGTATGTATTAAATGTTCCCCGATCTCAGCGCCAGACTACTATGCGTTAGCGCCGCATATTCTCGCTTATTTTATAAAGTAAGCATCAAAGCACCTCCTGTCAAGGGCAAAACCCCAAAAAAAGTACGAAAATAAAAAAAAATTTTTAAAACCGCGCGTTTAAAAAAAAGTAGCGGAACCATCAGGATTATCGGTTTGCATTGTAATGAAGTATATATATATTCCACTCAAACGCCAATATATTTTTAAAGAGCCCTAATCATAAGGATTAATTGACTTTATTTAAGGGCTTCCATGAGTTCCAAGCTTGAGCCCTTAGCTTGAGCCCTTAGCTTGAGTCCTTAGCTTGAGTCCTAAGCTTGGGTATAGACTCCAAAAGCCTCAGGGCTTGAGGCTCCTTTTCTCTTAACGGCATCATTATGAGGGTGTGTATTAGATTTACCCCTTTCATCCAGCCAGACAATACGCGTTAACACCGCATATTATAGTTTTTCTTAACAATAATCATCAAAGCTCCTCCTCTCAAGAGTTTATCCCCAAAAATAAGGGCGCGAATACAAAAATCTTAAAACCCACCACGGAAGTGACAGACTCTTGGAAACGGAGGCATTTCTCCATTAGACTTCTTAAGTCTTAGGCGAATCCATGCCTTTTGCAAAACGCTCCGCGAGCCCTTTCGCATATTTAATGGTATGGTGCTTGGGTTATGAAAAAATCGAGATTTTCCACTATAGTAGAACGCGCATAAAGTTATGGCGCGCCTTTTTATACGATGGTATAAAGAACTCTCGCATAAAAAAACAAAAGTAGTGGAAAAATCAGGATTCTGGTTTAAATTGTAATGAGGTGTATATATATTCCGCTCAAACGCTGATAGGCTTTTAAAGGCCATAAGCTATAGGCACTTCAAAGATTTTTCCGCGCAAAGACAAAATATATACTGTCTCCACGGGTAAATTTTGAGACCCTGGGCAAAAAATAAAGAGATCTACCCCAAAAGAACATTGGATGAAGAGCGGAAGGACCTTTCGACGCTCTGCAACTCGCATTTATCCAGGGTTATTATTCCGTTAATGCTATGCCAGATTTCTGGAACCTCTCCTATGAATTGCGACTTTTTAAGGAACTCTTAAATTAGTTTTTTTCCAAAAAGCTCGCCTACAAGGATAGTTTTTCCAAAAACATGAAAAACAACACTTCCTAAACTTTATCCTGGCTAAAAAATCATTTCCCCCTTAATCATTTTAACTAAACTGAACATCCCCCTGTTTTTTCTTTCCAGCTTCTGAAAAATAGTGAGCCCCACCAATAAGCCGCTTAGGGTTACCCCTCCCTTGTGTGTAATCTTAGGGTGGTTTTTCAAAGTAAGCGCCGCAAAGCCTATCTAGCTTTAAACTAACGGAGCAGAGTGCGCTTGGAGCCAAAGTACATAAGAACATAAAAGCGAAAAAACTCCAAGATGCCTATTGTTTCTGCTTCGCGATCCTGAAAGGATCCTTGGTTTCGGCTTTTGCCATATCAATCATTTTCCCTTTTGAGAAAAACGACTTCATGGCTTATAGATAAAGTAATCATGCAGGCTCTGGTGTCAAGTGCTTTTCAGGTTCAAATCGACTCCAAATAGTTAAAATTATCAATATACAGATATATTCGAGAGCGGCATACATTCCATAGTATAAAAATATTTTTTTAAATTTTTTTTTAGTTATTTTTTTTTTACCAAGGCTTATGGCGCAAAAAAAACCGGAGTGACTAATTGCCACTCCGGTTTTGCTTGGGAGAGAGGTTGACTGAAGGCTATTTGGCGGTTTGGGTCACCAGCTCGTCATATGGGAGGGAGGCAAGTTTCTCTATCTTGCCGATATCGGTTTTGGTGGCCTTGGCCAGGATTTTGGCGGATTCTGGCTCCATCTTCCAGAACATGACGATGGAGCGGGCGCGGATGCGCTCCTCAACTCCGTTCATGGAATCTGCCACGTTATCCAGGAAGCGATCCTTCTCCTCCTGGTTCATGACCCGGCTGTAAAGGGCCCGGGGCTGCTCATAGTCCTGGGGGCCCACTTCCACGTCGTAGCGGCCGGCTGCGCCGGAGAGGGGAACTTCTGGGTAATTGAGGGGCTTGGGCCCTGGGCCGCCCAGGCTGTTGGGCCAATAGTTGGGCATGGGCCCGCTGGGAGAGTTGTCAACCAGGTAGCTGTCTCTCTCATTGGTGTGGGCCATCACTCCCCGGGGCTGGTTCACCGGAATCTGGTGGTAGTTGGCGCCCAGGCGGTGGAGGTGGGTGTCGTGATAGGAGAAGAGCCTGCCCTGGAGGAGCTTGTCAGGTGAGGGGCCTATGCCCGGGACGAAGTTGGAGGGGTTGAAGGCAGCCTGTTCCACATCCTGGAAGTAGTTGGCCGGGGCCTTGTCCAGGGTTATCTGCCCAATGTCCATAACCGGGGCGTCGGCGTGATACCAGACCTTGGTCACGTCAAAGGGGTCGTAGGGGAGCTTGGCCACCTGCTCCGGGGTGAGTATCTGTACCTGCACCGTCCAGGAGGGGTACGCCCTGTCGGCCAGGTGGTCATAGAGGTCACGGACGGCGTGGTCCGGATCGATCTTGAACATCTCCATGGCTTCCTGGCGGGTAAAGTTCTTGATGCCCTGATTGGTGCGGATGTGGTACTTCACCCAGAAGTACTCGTTTTTGGAGTTATACCACATATAGGTGTGGCTCCCGAAACCGTGCATGGACCTGAAGTTGGCGGGCACGCCGCGATCGCTCATGAGGATGGCCACCTGGTGCAGCGACTCCGGGGTCAGTGACCAGAAGTCCCACTTGTAGTTCTGATCGTGGAGGTTGTTGTCCGGGCGCCTCTTCTGGCTGTGAATGAAATCCGGGAACTTCATGGGGTCGCGGATGAAAAAGATGGGCGTGTTGTTGCCAACCAGGTCGTAGTTGCCCTCGGCGGTGTAGAACTTGGTGGCGAAACCCCTGGGGTCGCGGTCGGCGTCAGCGTAGCCCCTTTCGCCGGCCACGGTGGAGAAGCGCATGAAGACCTCGGTCTCTTTGCCCACGCCATTGAGGAAGTCGGCGCAGGTCCACTTGCTAACGTCCGCCGTGAGCTTGAAGGTACCGAAAGCGCCCGCGCCTTTGGCGTGAACCACCCTCTCGGGAATCCTCTCCCTGCCGAAGTGGGCCAGTTTTTCCAGGAGGACCACGTCTTGCATCAGTATGGGTCCGCCTTTGCCAGCTGTCTGAGAGATGTTGTCGTTGATGATGGGAGCGCCAAAAGCCGTTGTGAGAAATTCTTTTGGATTGTCAGCCATAAATTTTACTCCTGGAAAATTTTTTGGTTTCTTGCATTAAAGGGTGGAAGCTTTCTTTCATGGAAGTGAAAGAGCTCATTCTTTATATGGTGAATAAAATGTGGAAATTCTCTTTTATCAAAAGAGTGAAGAAGGGGGATTTCAGTCCAATTCCCACAATCTTCATAATGTAAAAATATTTTATAACATTCTTTCATTTGAGCAAAATAAAATCTGTTTTTTTTTCACGCTTTTAGCGAAAAAAATTTAAAGTCTTCTGGAAAATCAGATTGCTATACCATATATACTTATAATTAAATTTATATATCATTATATGTAAAAAATCATGAGCTTTTCCTATGAAAAATTCATGCATCCTTGGCTAAAGAGGATGTGGGGGAAATAGTGTAAGAGGATAATTATACGCGCAGAAGTTACTATAGAGCGCTGGAAAAGTCAAATATACTATAGACGAAAAGAGGGGATGGGGTTTTTTAGGGAGAGTATATATAGGGGTTAAAGAGAGCGGGAAAGTTTAAAAGAAAAAATTTTCATTTTTTAACTTGGGGATATTCCAGGGGTCACTTGTCGTAAATTTATAGAGAAATTATGTTTTTTTTTGTGTTTGTGTGTTGTTTTTTTTGTGTGTGACAAGAAAGCCTCGCCTGGCCCTTTTTGGCCCTGCGAGGCTTTGGAAAAGTGTACTCTTGAGAGTTTACATCTTAGGTCCTCTCGATTTTGAAGATGACGGGCCTCAGTCCATCGTTGCAGCAGCATATGGCCACATCGGGCCTTTCAATCCAATCGCCATAGAAGAAGGGCCCTTCTCCGTGCGCCAAGGCGAAAACGTATTGGTATATGGCTTTCCAGGCCTCGTCGCAGAATCCTTCAGGCTTGGCCCAGTCCCCATGGTAGACCTGCCCGACCTCGTGGATGGGGCATTTCCCGAGGCCTTTGACCCCGTATTCCCCGGCCAGCTCCTCATCGAAGTGACACTTGAGAACGCTAATTTTGCATTTTTTCATCATGATATCTTCTAGCCTCCCTCAAAGAAAAATATCACAAAGATATTTGACTTGGAAGTGGTTAGAGCCTTAGAGCCTTAGCCTGTCAGAAGCTAAGATTCCCCGCCTTGGGCAGCTGGTTCTGGTGCCTCAGGACGGCGGTTATGCGGGTGAGGGCCTGGCGGTACTTGGGGCTCTGATCCACCAGGAAGGCCTGGCGGTAATACTCCCAGGCGCTTATGAGGGCGCCCTGCTTCTCGTTGAAAAGGCCTAGGTTGTAGAGGGCTGGCACAAAGTTGGGGTTTTGGATCAGAAGATCGTTCCAGATAAGCGATGCCCCCTCCCAGTCTCCTTTGGAGACGAGCGTGCGGGCCTTTTGGCTCAGATCGTCTGTGGCGCTATCCAGGTCCATGGCGGTGAAGAGCGGGCCGGACATCTCTATGAGCTCGTCGGCCGCCTGTCTCACAAGCTCAGATATTAGGTCGGCTCTAACCTTATCTATGTTCCAGGATTTTTTGCCCCGACCCCTATTGTTTATGTAGTTACCGTAGGAGCGCTCCCCCTCATAGGTGAGGGTTCCCTCGTCTTGGACAACTCCGTTTTTGGGGTCCGTTAGCCTCCACTTGACGCTTAAGGTACCGCTAGCGCGCTGGAAGTCGTAGTTGGAGGCCACCTCCCTGGTGCCGTCGGTTTGAACTAAATAGACCTGGCCGGTGAGCTTGTCCTCCTCCCAGAGGAGTTTCTCCTCTCCGCCTTTTTCCTCTGAGACCACGGTCTCCTTGTCCGGGCGCAGACTGAGCTGGAACTCAGCTACCCCCGAGAGCCTGGGGGCGTTTTTATCCCCGTTGTGGAAGGGGCGGTGGGTCTCAAGCTCCTTGTACAGTCTGGGCCCAACCTCACCACTGAACTCCCCTAGGAGTATTCTCGCCCGGACATTGCCGTTGGTGGCGTGCCCGCAGCCATTGAGGAAGGATAAAATCAAGAAAAGCGAAACTAGGAATCTAATGGGGATGTGCATAAGCTATTTGGTCAAGGAAAATGGGGAAGATTTTCCTGGCTCTCTCTAAACGGTAGCGAGCGTGCTCCTTTCTGGGGATGTCCTTGGGCAGTGGGGAGAAGAGCCCGAAGTTGACGTTGGACGGCGCGAATCCTTTCCGCCCTGGAAAATGGAGGAGGTGGGACATAAGGGCGCCCAGGGCGGTCTCCTGGGGTAGCTGGACCAAGGGCTGGGAAAGCATGGTTCTGGCGGCGTTCTCTCCGGCTATTAAGCCGTGGGCCGCTGACTCCACATAGCCCTCCACACCTGATATCTGGCCTCCCACGAATAGCCTGGGCTCGGCCTTAAGGCGCTGGAAGGGATCTAGGGCCTCAGGCGCCTCCAAATAGGTGTTGCGATGGATGGCCCCGTAGCGGGCGAACTCCACGTCCTTAAGTCCGGGTATGAGGCGGAAGACCTTCTCCTGGGAAGGTCTAGTGAGCCTGGTCTGAAAGCCCACTATGTTCCAGAGGGTTCCGGAGAGGTTTTCTCTCCTTAGCTGCACCACGGCGTAGGGCTTCACGCCGGTTCTGGGGTCAACAAGACCCACCGGCTTCATGGGCCCAAAGGTGAGGGTCTTGGGCCCACGCTGGGCCATCACCTCAATGGGGAGGCAGCCCTCGAAGTACTTTTCATCCTCAAAGGGCCTGGGCTCCAGCTTGTCGGCCTCCACCAGGGCCTCGTAGAAGATCTCGAACTCCTCTTTACTGAAGGGGGCGTTCAGGTAGTCGCCCGAGCCCTCACCGTAGCGATCGCCGAGATAGACCTTATCTCTTTCCAGTGACTCCCAGGTGACTATGGGGGCCAGGGCGTCATAAAAGGAGAGGTTTTGCCCTCCAGTAATGGAGAGCAGCCATTTGACCAGAGGCTCAGAGCTCAAGGGGCCAGTGGCTATCAAGACCGGGTCATCTCCCTGAAAATCCACTGAGCACACCTCGCCCCGGATGAGCTCGATGTTGCCCCGTTCGCTAACTAGCCTGGTGAGCTCCTCACCAAAGAGCTCCCGGTCCACGGCCAAAGCCTTTCCCGCTGGAACCTTGGTGGTCTCCGCGGCCCGCATGACAACCGAGCCAAGGGCGCGCAGCTCCTCTTTCAAAAGCCCCACGGCGTTCTCCGGCGAGTCGGAGCGAAAGGAGTTGGAGCAGACCAGCTCCCCCAGATTGGGGCTCTTGTGGGCCGGTGAAAACTTTTGGGGTTTCATCTCATAGAGGGCCACGTCCACCCCTAGGGTGGAGGCCCTCCAGGCCGCTTCAGAGCCAGCTAGGCCGCCTCCTATTATTTTCAGCCTACGCGCCATAGAGCCCTCTGTTGTTACTGTTGTATATGAAAGTTCGCATAGGCATTGATTGGAGAGCGCGGACTACTTAGGTCCGGGGGCTCACAGGGGAGTTTTGGTCAAGCTAGGACAGAAAGAAAGGTAGATGTTAGCACCATTTTTTCTTCTTGTAAAGAAAAGTTGAAGCAGTAAATTAGCTATCTTTCGATAGTTTTCGTAACTATCCGGCCAATATTTAAGTATATTTTGGGGCTAATCATAAATCTCAATCTCAAATTGATTGAGCGAGGCTCTTCATCTTTAAATGCCTGCTACGACCAAAAAAAAAGTGTTCCATTTTGTGGATTATAACGCGGAAAATTGAGCCTACAACTAGAAAGGCAAATAGAACTCTTAGGTGAGCGTTCTCTTCCTTTTGAAGCGGAGGCATCTTAAAGATAGGGTTAGGGGACTTATCTATAAGAGTCTAGGGAATATGGGTTTTGATTAAATTGTTGGGGAGGGGATATTTTGTAAGAGATGGGGGAAAGTGCCTTGATAATGGTTGTTAGTATGAGTGTTTAGCTAAGAATATTTACGTTCTAGCGATTAAAAAGGCTAAAAAAATTCACTTGACATCTAGCAAATTTTATGGTATAATGCAAAAAAAATGAGGGAAATATCAGTCAAAGGCTCTTTAAGGCCCCCGCGTAAAGTGTCTCTTGTGAAGTTTTTTTTATATTTGTGCCTTTAGCCACATAGGCGTTTTAGGGCTGGGTCAACATGATGCTTATAAATTTTAGATAATCATGGGTAT
Organism: Deltaproteobacteria bacterium; assembly: GCA_031278795.1. Next base: position 10,420 of record JAITJT010000187.1, read on the forward strand.
TATTATTTTAGCTATGCTATAAAGGCATAGGAAGATGCTTATCTTAGATATCAGAGATTATGCCTAAGCTTAGTCTAGGCTTAGTCTAGGCTTAGTCTAAGAGACTCAAACTATAGAAGTAAGTGAGGATAGCTCATGTTAGACAAAAAAAAGTGTAGCTCTTTTTCCGGACACAGGAGCGAAAACCTTCCTCAGAGTCCTATGGAGCTTACGACATTAAGAAAGCGTATTGAAGAGGAAGTAGAAAAATCACTGAACATTGGACATAATACCTTCATAATGGGCGCATGTTACGGCTTTGATCTAATGGCCGCGGAAGTGGTTCTTGCGAAAATGGCTGAGCTTAGAGATGGCAATTTAGATAATATCCGTCTGGTGGCGGCCGTTCCTTTTACAAATCAGCCAGAAACTTTTTCCGCAGCCGATCGCGATCTTTACTATCTCGTACTCGATCAGTGTAGTGAAGTGGAAACGCTTAATGATGAGTACCGTCGCGGGTGTTATTCCGAGCGGAATCGCTGGATGGTTGACCATTCATCGCACCTTATCTGTTATTGGAACGGCAGACCTAGCGGGACAGGACACACTGTGAAGTATGCCAGGAAGAAAGGCCTAAAGATTGTAAATCTTCATGATGAGATAAGCAGTTAGTATCCAGTTACTCTTAACTATGCTTTGGTGCCTATCAAAACATTGTAACATTTAAGGTAATTTTTTGTTTAAACGTTGTTAAATCGCGTGAATGAAGGGATAATCCGCAGTACAGAATGCAGATCAAAAACAAAAGTCAAAGGTCCCCAAAAAACTAAGGGAACTTGAGCCTTTCAAGGCGAGAGCTCAAACCAAGGCCAGGGTGGAGTCTGGGGGGACCCAGGATCAAGGCACTTCAATCTTATATATCTTTATATGCGCTAAATATTTAATAAAAGTTAGCTAAGAGTTATGTTATATGCATAATATAGTGTAATTATATTCAACTAAAGCGGCGGGTATGGGCGCAGACATAAGTTGTTTTTCAAGCGGCTCTCCATAGCTTGGATTACAATAAGATTGATTCTTTTGGGTGAGGGTTTTGCCTTAGATCCGTTTATTTGGAACGTATGTGCTTTCCATACTACAATTACAGTCTAAAATGAATAAATCGCATACATCTATTGTATAAACCTCAGCGCGAATACCATATGAGCTATCTTTTGAAGAGCTAGGGAGAGAAAAAATCTCCTTTGAGCGCGTGCTTAAGGCTACTATATATGGTGTCTGCAGGGTTAGCTCCCCTTTTAGTAGATAAACTATCTTTGAGGCAGAAAAATCCTGGAGCCAACTAAATACTTGATGCCTTTGAGAGGCCCTGGCGCGGGAGCTCCTCACCCACAAACTCTCCTTATCAGAGCTAAGTGTCCTGAGGCTCCCTTAAGAGAGGTATTTATTATATTGACAAACATTTTAGCTTCGTCTATAAAAGCAAAAATAACAAGCTTTGAAGAGAGCTTGGCTCATTTTGTCAATTAGAACTATGCCTTAGGATGAGGGTCTCCTTTGACCCTCAACACAGCGGCTTTTTTCAAGGAATAATAGAGTTTTTTCACATATAAAAGTGCCCTCTCCTAGCTTAGCGGAAAAAGGCTGACATGCCTGGATCTTCAGGCTTTCTTTTAATTAGGCCAAGATATTTTGCCTTATTAACCTTTTGTACTGTGAAATATTTTAGCTAGCGCGCATTAGTTTGTACTATTCCTCACTTTTTGCCTGAGCCTAAGCTTAGAGCCTAACTAATTTTGTAGTTTACTTTGTTTAGAAAAGAGTTTATAATCTTTCCTTAGTTTGAGCGTTCAGGCCTTTTCTTTCATTTGTTAAAACCAGTTGCCTGGCTGCTCCCGATGAGGCATGGGACATCTGTCCTCTCCAGGCAAAAGCCAAGAGACTTTTTTGGGAAAAGCTTCCCGCCTGCCGCTTTAGGGCAGTCATCTCTCTCCACCTCCCCCAAGATGCTCGTAAGTTTTTTTCACCTAATCACCTTAGACGAAGGATAAAGCTTTTATGGCAATGCAAAAACCTCAGATTAGCCTGTGCATTGATGGTAAACCACACTCCTGGATGGTGGTGGCTGAAGAAGCCATGGCCAACGGAGATGACATCGTGAAGCTAGAGCACCGCTGGTGCAAAAAGTGTGGCTGCCTTACCCAGGTGGGAATAACCAACTCGGGGGAACCAGTGGTGGCTGTTAACGATAGCGGAGCGCCTCACCTGGCGGTGCCAAGGATCTTGGATATTATCATCAAATAACTACAGGTGAATGCCTGACTAAGAATAATCTTGAATCAGTTAGCCACTCCTCACCAAACTTTAGGCGGCTTGAATTTTCAGCTGCCAAGAGCGGCATTGTAAGGATAGAGCTCTGATACATAAGATTATTGGTCAAAACTTACCCCCCACAACGCACCCTATTTCTCCCCTTTTTTAAAAACAATCACTTTTTTGTTTTATTAATCATACCCTAAATTAAAAAGAGCTTTCTCCATATATCTTTATGGTTCCAAAATATTTGAAACTAGAGCCGGTAGGCTACGGCTTTTGGGGCATAGGGTAAACGTTTAGCTTGACCTAAGAGTCCTTTTGGGGGCACTTTTTTTTCTTTAGTGAGAGCTTATAAACACTTGCGAGAGCGTTTTTCAAAGTACTATTTTGCGCTCGGCTTAGGTCTTTTGAGGCAAAGGGGAATCTCTAGGTTCAGCTGTTGAATTACCGCCTTTTGGGCGGGAGTCATGTCTTCCAAGACCTTTTCGACTTGATAGGCGTGTATCATTAGGTTCCCCATGTCGAGCAGGAGTTTTTTGATGGTGATCTTGGAATCTTTCAAGTCAAGTTTCATGAGGGACTCTATGGCGGTCGCCAGAAACGATAAGACCAGGAGACCTCTGGTGGTCTCTTCCCCGCGCCTCTTTAAAAACTTCATTCCTTTATAGTTTCTTGACAAATCAAAAACTTTATCAATCGCGAGTTTTGACCAATATACATTTACAACCTCTCGGTGCGTGTAGTCTCTAGCTGACACTAGTAAGCATTGCCCAGCGGCATCCATTCTTTTATGAAATTCCTTGGAGGTTGTGAGGTCTATATTTTTATGATTAGCTTCAATAAAATAAATCGTGCACTTCTTTGTTCTTTTTAAAAACATCTATCATGGGGTATGCGAATATTTTTTCACCTAAAAAATTGAAATCAATTTTTTTAGCGTAATAAGCATGCCACGGAGCTAGTGCTAGGTCTTCACGAGTCTCTTTTAACAAGGATTTGGTGTACTTCTTCATGATAGTATTAAATTCTTTTCTATGTTCACTCATCATTATCACAAAAGGAATGTTCGCTGACATAAGCTCATTTAAGTCGTTGTCATAGAAGCGATCGACGTCACTAATCGCCGCCTCAACTTGGAGATCGTACTTGCTCAACATGCCGGCCATTTTCAATATTATCAAATTGTAAGTGATAAGATTTGGAATATTCAAAAACACGAGAGGAATCTTGCTGTCAAAGTCCATGGCGTAGACTATCCGCGTAGATAACTTATCGTCATCGTCACACATGTCGTTTATAATACTTATGTGCGTTTGTACTTCATTATGCTGGCCTATGCTGTCGATGATGATAGGTGAGTTTATGTGTTTTCTTATATCTTGGGTTAGTGGTGATTGTTTCAAGGTAAGTCGAGTAAAAATATTGAAAAACGCTTATACTGCCTAGTGTTGAGAGACACTTAGCTATATTCTTTATATCCAGCTTGGCTCTTGGGTAAAGAAACTGCGCATAGGAGTGGTCGTACCAATCTTTTGCGAGGGCGTATTCGTCATTCGCTATGATCCTGTAGCCTAACAGCGCCTTCAAGGTGTCCCCGTATTTGGGTATCGCTCTCTCCAAGATCTTGTCAAAGGCCACTCTTTTGATCATCTGGTCCATTAGCCAAATGTCACCAAAGTGTAGAGCCGTGTTTTTGGGAAGCGTCACGCTATCGTAGGTTTTTATCTCGTTTGGCGTTTGTTTAGCTGTATGTGCCATTCTTTCCCTTTAAATTCATTTCAAGAATTTTGGCTTTGTTATGTAAGGCATTAATAGTGAAATTTCTTAATAAGACGCTTCTTTTCTAGTCATTTGGGCTACCCTTTCCAAGATGCCAGAATACGCCCGAACTAAAACGGATTTTTTCTAAAATAGAGCGCGATTATTGAAGATTCTTTACATGAATTTTATACCCCTTGTCAAAACATTTTTTTACTCTAAATCTTTCCATGTTGTCCAGGCCCCAATCTCTCTCACTTAGCTCCTCTCACTTAGCTCCTCTCACTCTTTCCCAAGCCGTAACTAATACAAAGCTCATCCATTTAACAAGCATCTGGCTAAACTCCGCTTGGAAATTATATTTAATTATAGGCTTATATGGAGAAAATAAGCTAAAATAGAGGTTAAATTAACACTAAAAAATGAGTTTCTCATAGGCAAAAATCCCTGTCTTTTGGCCTCTTGGAAGCTTAGTTTCCCGACTCTAAGCTTCCACACCATTTAATGGTTGAAAAATCTTGGGAAATGTATTAAAAATTAGATTTTTCCTAACTTTGGGCCTTCTTTGAAGTTGGCCCCTTTTTTTAGAGCCTCTTTAAAAAAAAGAGCCCCCGCTAGTTGGGGCTTTTTGTTTTCCACAGTATTTTGATTAACGGATACCAGGATTTTGATTATGGACAAGAAGAACATCCGCAACGCGGCCATCATCGCCCACGTCGACCACGGCAAGACCACCTTGGTGGACGCTATGCTCTGGCAGAGCGGGCTCTTTAGGGACAACCAGGTGGTGCAAGACCGCTTCATGGACTCCATGGATTTGGAGCGGGAGAAGGGCATAACCATCATGGCCAAAAACATCTCCATCATGTA
>JAITJT010000296.1 GCA_031278795.1 Deltaproteobacteria bacterium
CAGGATCCTAAGTTCCAGAGGGAGCTTAAGGATCTACTCTTCCACTACGCCGGAAGGCCCACGCCGCTTACCTTGTGTCCGACCCTTTCCCATGAGCTGGGATTTAAGCTCTTCTTGAAGCGGGAGGATCTGCTCCACACCGGGGCCCACAAGGTGAACAACACCTTGGGCCAAGCCTTGCTCGCCAAGAAGATGGGAAAGACCAGGCTCTTAGCTGAGACCGGAGCTGGACAGCACGGCGTGGCCACGGCCGCGGCCGCGGCCAGGCTGGGGCTATCATCGATTATATTCATGGGAAAGGTGGACGTGGAGCGCCAGGCGGCTAACGTCTCTCGGATGAAGCTTTTGGGAGCCGAGGTGGTCTCCGTTTCCGACGGTACATGCACCTTGAAAGACGCCATAAATGAGGCGCTACGCTACTGGATAAGCCACCAGGCGGACACCCACTACTGCTTTGGAACTTCCGCCGGGCCGCATCCCTTTCCCACCTTGGTGGCGCACTTTCAGTCGGTTATAAGCGAGGAGATTAAAGCCCAGTGCCTTGAACTCTATAACACCCTTCCCTCTATGGTGGTGGCGGCCGTGGGAGGGGGCTCCAACGCCATCGGGGCCTTTAGGCACTTCCTTAACGACTTGGAGGTGGAGCTTATTGGGGTGGAGGCGGCCGGAAGCGGTGAGCCTGGATGCTACAACAGCGCTCCTTTGAGCCTGGGTAGCCCGGGTATACTCCACGGACAGTTCTCCATGCTCCTCCAGAGCCGGGAGGGGCAGATACTTCCCTCCCACTCCATATCGGCTGGCTTGGACTATCCAGGCGTGGGCCCGGAGCACTCCCACCTCCAGTCCATTGGCAGGGTAAAATACCACATGATAAACGATAGCGAGGCCCTTGACGCCTTTAAGGTCCTAAGCCGCCAGGAGGGAATAATTCCGGCCCTGGAGTCCTCCCACGCCCTGGCCTGGGTGCTCAAGAATTTTGACTCCATCCCCCAGGGTCACCCGGTGGTGGTGAACCTCTCCGGTCGCGGTGACAAGGACATGGACATAGTGAAGCCCTTTTTAGAGGCTTGATAGGATTTATACAAATGACGGATTCAAAGCTAACAGAGGCCATATCGCGGGCGAGAGCTCTAAAGAGGATAGCCCGCATACCTTTTTTGACGGCTGGTTTTCCTTCCCTGGAGGGATTTTGGGATAGCTTAACCGAGCTATCAGAGAACGGCGCCGACATCATAGAGATCGGGGTTCCCTTTTCCGACCCGGTGGCCGACGGCCCGGTGATTGCCCAGGTGAGCCAGGAGGTCCTAGCTCATAATGTATCTCTCAAGTGGCTTCTAGAAGGCCTTAAAAAGAGATCCTTCAAGGCCCCTCTGGTTCTCATGAGCTACGCCAATCCCCTCCTCCAGTACGCCTGGGAGAGGGCCCAGGGCCTCACACTTCCTCAGAAGACCTACTCCAGCTTGAAGTTTCTCGCCGAGGACCTCTCTAAGTGCCAGGTGAAGGGGGTCATTGTGCCGGATCTTCCCTTGGAGGAGTCCAAGCCTTTTAGGGAGACACTTGGCCTCTTTGGGATTGATTACGTAATCCTGGTGGGACCCAACACCACCAGGTTCCGCATGGAGGAGTACAACGCTGTGGCCCGGGGCTACGTCTACGTGGTCTCTGTCTTGGGCACCACCGGGGTGAGGGAAGGGCTCCCTCCGGAGGTGGTGGATACCCTCAAAAGGGCCAGGGAGGTCTTCTCCTTACCCATTGCCTTGGGTTTTGGCATCAAGAGTCCGGAGCAGCTGAAAACCTTAGAGGAGATGCCGGATGCCGTGATATTTGGAAGCGCGCTTCTTAAGCACATAAAAGAGGGAAAAAGTGCCGCATCCTTTATGGAGCCTTGGCTAAAGCCCTAAAGTTATTTTTGGGCTAAGAAAAGCAAATATTTTTCTCTGGTTTTACCATATTATCAAGGAGTTATTCCGAAACTAGAGATCTTTTCCAAAAATTAATATGAGCAAAAAAAAAAGCATCGAGCGAGGCCTTTTCTAGGAAAAGACATCCAAGATGCTTTAATTATATGAAATTATAATTAATTAATTCTACTTATTAAATCACGCGCCTCACGTGGGCAAAATGCTTGCGGTAATAGTTTTGCTTGAGGTTGGCCTTGGTGACCTTCTTGCCCCGTCCCGGGGCGTGGATCATAAAGTCATCCCCAATGTAGAGCCCGACGTGATCTACCCTTCCATTGTTTTGGAAAAAGACCAAATCCCCTGGCTGCATCTCGCTCTTGTCCACCTTGAGGCCGGTTCCTGCCTGTTTCCTGGAGCTAGCCGGAAGCTCAACCCCGTGCTGGCGGTAGACGTACCAGACCAGTCCGCTGCAGTCGAAGCCCTTGGGGGATTTACCTCCGTAGACGTAGGGCACTCCTATGTACTTGTGGGCGGTGTTAACCACCTGGCTAGCCAAGGGAGAGGCCCTTCTGTGTTTTCCCCCGCAACCAGCCGTTATGGCCACAGAAAGGATCAAGATGATGATAAGAGGAAGGCTCAGTAGGAATCGCATAAGAAAATCCTCAAAAAACTAGTTAATTACTAATGGAGGACTTCAAAAGTCTCTTATGTATTTATCGGCAATATATGACGCTAGTTTGAATCCATTTACACCGAAATTATTGTAATACAATTTTGAAATTATTGCCAAATAAATAAAAGCTTTCCAAGATAAAGTAATCTGGTTTACCTTGTAAGCTTGAAAGATAAAATGCGTAAACACAACTCTAGTGTTGATTATTAGTTTTCACTTTATCAATCCAGGTATGTAGTATTGGTAATTTGCGAGCATGAATATCTTGTGTGTTTAAAATGAGAATTTAGATTCAAGAGAGATGGGAAGAAATTATTTCTTGTGAAATAGATGCCATAATTTGCGCGTTTTTAAAGTATAAAAATTTTTCAAAAAGGAAAAAAGCTCAGACAAAAGGGAAGGTAAAAGGAAAGGTAAAAGGGCTTTATAAGGTAAAGATAAAGGATTTAAAAAGGAAAAGCTGAAGGCCTAAAAGTGGCATAAAAATAATCTAAAAAAGGAAAAGATAAAACAATAAAAAAATAAAAAACATTTTAAAATATAAAATAAAAGCACTAAAAAAAGTGAATGTTAAGAGATTTAAAAAATCTAAAGAAACCAAGCATAGTCAAGGAAAAAGCGCAGCCGCGGAAATGATCCGCGGCTGCGTTTGTACCAAAGACTGATGTGTGGAGTGAGATATTTCTTGGGATTAGAAGTTGAAGATCAGCTCATTACCCCAGGCCCAAGTAGTTCCGTCATAGTTATTATCGAGATAACGCTCTTTGTAGTAAGGACCGTTGGCGAAGACGCCAACCTTGCTGGAAAACTGAACAGTATCGAGGAATTTCACCACAATCCCTAGGTCGAACTCGGTGCCAAGGTGCTTGGAAACCTTGGTGCCGTTAACGAGCTGGGCACCCCTGGAGCGCCTGAAATCGGCGATGCCGTAGTTCAGGGTGACATAGTCGTTAATCTTGTGGTTCCCCATGAGAGCGTAGGCCCAGTGGTTAGGCTGTTCCGCACCGCCCCAAGTTGCCAGTCTGGTGGCAGGCGCGGTGAAACCGCGGTAGAACACCACAAAGGGGTAGAAGGCCTGGCCAGGTTGCACAAGGTTGTGGCGGTCGGGGTCGCTTACAAAGTTGGTGGAGCCGGCTGTGGTCTGTTTTTCGCCGTTTCCGTCAAAATACCAGCCGCCCAGGGTGGTGTTTCCGGAACCATAGTTTAGGTCAAAGTCAAGATAGGCGCCAAAGCCGTCCTGTTTGAAGGTGGGGGCGTTGGGCAAAGCGCTTGGCTTGTATTTGCCGTTGGAGTATTTAGCCTCGGCGTGCATGGTCAAGGCAACGTTTTCACTAAAGGCCCATTTCTGCATAAAGGCCGGGTTTACTGAAAAATAGTTGTTTCTGGCGGGGTTGGTCTGAGTGCTACTTGTGCTGATAGAAGTATGGTAATTGTTCCGATCGTATTGCAGGGCGAGGGATACTCCGCCGTTTTCCCATTTATAATACGGTTCAACAGAATATCTGTCATAATCAAAGTCTTTGCGCATGGGATCGGTGGCGGACGGGTTCGCGGAGTTCATCTTGGCATAGAAGATCTTGAGGCCCATGCCGTTGTCCCAGTTGTTTCTATAGATAAAACCGTCACGCTCGGTGTCGTGGTCGAATATGTAGCCCTGGGTGCCCACACCCCAGCCGGGGGTATAGCCCAGGGTCTGGAGTCCGGCGGAGTCAATGTCGGTGCTGATGCGGCCGATACTGAAGTTTCCGAAATCGGTCTTCAAAATCCCGAACATGTACGAGGTGGTCGCCGGATGCTCGCTTGTACCCCAGCGGGATCCACTCGGGGCTTGGAACCTCCAGCGAATCTCCACGTTGTCATTGGGTTTGAAAACGAGGTTTACCCTAAACCTTGAGATTGCGAAACGGTCACCCGCCTTGGCGGTGGTGTCCGTTCCAAGCGGAGCGAAATATCCGCCTGTGGCAAAACCGCGGATCCTCAAGTACCCGGAAAAGGTAACAGGTGATTCTGCCATGAGCTCGCCTGCGACGAAAACCGTCAAAAGAGCGAAGCTTAGAACAGAAATCAAAAATCGATGTAATTTCATAAATATCTCCTTGTGAAAATGCATGAAGCATTATCCTTTTTTGGGATAAATGTTGTGAGTAAGCTCAATATCAAATGTTTTAACCCTCTTTCGCAAAATTAAATAAGTAGGTTAAAGTGCCCTTTTGATATTAGAAGAAAGACGCAACTCACCTGGTTCAACATATAAACATTGTTCATATATTGAATATTTGAAAGCAAATATTATATTTTATGTTTTTACGTATGATATTACGATGGAACCATGAGTTGGATTTTCCTAAGGTGTTGAGCTGTACTTAAATAAAGGAGAAATATTTAAAGAAAACGAGTGAAGAAAAAATGAAAATACGCTGCTTTATTTTTTGAAAATACGGGAAAAATCTAAACTTACGGAAAAATGAGCCTAAGGTCTGAATTTATGGACAAGTTTGGCAGTGGAAAACCTACTTGTTTCTCAAAAAAACTCTATTTTATCCTTAGCGTTACGTCAAGCTTTTGCCTTAAAAAATCGCAGTAAAGCGTAAATAATTTTATTTTTACGAAAATGTTTATATTTATAAAAGTTTCCACAAACATCTAAGATTGTCCATGATTTAAAACTTGATAAGCGCATAAGGTAGCGTTAAAAGCAACATTTGTACCAGATGCCAAATAAATCAACATTTTTCACTAAATATTATTTTTTCTTTACCCATTTATATATTTTTTATGATCTAAAAAGTCTATAATCAATAGATTAGGCTTAGCGATTTGTTTTCTGTCAAAACGCCTATTAAATCTAGTTTTTGAAATCAAAACGAATACAATAACATCGCGATCAGAAATTTAAGCGGCTGTAAAATATAATTCAGTCGAGCGCGTATCTCGCGACTTTGGAGCGGAATATTATTGAAATTATGGATATATATTAGATTTTAGCGATGTCTAATATAATATACTTGTTTTTTATATCATGCTAAAGATATTCATGACAGGAGCCTAGTTCACGAAAGACGCTAAAATTACTGGAATTTTAACACGCCGCTGGAACTGGCAAGTTTTGATACTCTAGAATAGAGGCTTAGTACCTAAGCTGAAAATTAATTTTGAATAAAGTTTCACTATGGCGCTGAAAATGCGCAAAATATCTAATCATTTCACTGGATAATTAATGCCTAGTACCTCATGATTTTAGCCAAATTTGACTTAAAAATCATTGATGAGCTAGACTGTTAATTCTTTAACAATAAGAAGCTTTAGCGTTGAATTCAGGCGTAAATATTAGAAACTTACATTTTTACAAACAAAACCTCAGCTAATACTTGCGTATTGAAGTTTCTGGTGTGTGTTACTGAATTATTTAATGTTTAGGACAAAAATCGCCCTTGTTGATGAGCGCAGCTCACACGTATCAATCATGAAACTTACCTTTTACATGATTAACCGTAATATTCCATATTTTAACAGATACGATTATCGTCCTTCAACTTAGATTTATGGGAAATTAAAATTCCCAATAAATACTAATATTTTCAACTTATT
>JAITJT010000006.1 GCA_031278795.1 Deltaproteobacteria bacterium
ATAGCCGACGAAATTAACAAGGCCGTCTCCGGCGAGATGGAGAAGGCCGTGGGCTAAAAACCCTAAAGTGCCTTAACATCTAGCCAAAAAGCGCTAAGTCGCGTTTTTTAGCTTAATTAGAGCCACTCCCGCGTCTTTAAGACTCTAAAGCGCTTCCAGGCGCGCCCTAAAGGCGCGCCTCCAAAGCTTTAGCCAGAGAAAGCTAAGAAGTTAGCTTAAAACTTAGCCTAAAGACGCCCTGGGGTGAGCTTATACGCAAATAAGAAGATGAGGGGGGAAGCTCCAAAAGAGCTTCCCCCCTCATTTTGTCTTAAAATAAGCTCATATTTGGGCTTAAGGAAGGCTTTCTCTTGTCTTATGAGGATGCGCCCCTGAAGCTAAGACCCAGGGCGTAGAGCTCCACGCTCTTTTTTCTAACGGCCTTGGGCTTGTGAAGCACAACTTTTTGAAACAAGGGGGAGAGCTCCTCTTTGAGGAAGAGATCTTGGTCCTTTCCTTGGAAGAACTTGCACACAAAGCTCCCTCCCTCCGCCAAGAGGCTCTTGGCCCATGAGAGGGCGGCTCTGGCGAGCTCCAGGCTCTTGAGGCTGTCACCAAACCTGTCGCCGCTGGTTCTGGGGGCTAGGTCGGATAAGATCACCTGAAAAGGCGCAAACTCTACTATCTCCGAAGGTGGATCTTCTAATATATCTTGGAGGAAGAAGCTGAAGTTTTTGGGCATCTTTAGGTCCATCTTTTGTAGATCCACCCCCACCACAATTTTTACCTTCCTGGAGGCGTATATGGACCAGGAGCCTGGATGGCAGCCCAGATCCAGAACCCTCTGTCCAGGTCCTAGTAAGCCCCTCTTCTCATCCATCTCTTTGAGCTTATACACGGAGCGGGCCGGATAGCCCTCCTTGCGGGCCAAGGCGCTGTAGTGGTCATCCACGCGGTCTCTATCCTTTATAACCATGAAGCCTAACCTTTGGCTCTTTCTTTTGCTTATTTTTACTAGTTTCAAGATATTGACGAGCAAGCTGAAAAAAACGATAATATCATTTTTTAAATCTTTTGGAGGCCACTCATCCTAGACCACGCGAAGTTAAGCTTTGAGCGCATCTTTTTGGAACCAGAGGACACCCTGGAGGCCGGTAGGCTCTTGGCCATATATTTGGATAAAAAGGCCTACTTCAGCCACAACGTAACCGTACTGCTCCAGGGCCCCATGGGATGCGGGAAGACAGTCCTGGCCAAGGGTTTCGGGAAGGCCCTGGGCATAGACCCTGACGACATAGTAAGCCCCACCTTCTCCATCGCCAATAGGCACCGGGGAAGGAGGGTTTTTACGCATCTGGATCTCTTCCGCCTGGGTGAGACCTGCCACCCCCTAGACGAGTTCGTAAACTCAGGCCTCGACGAGTACTTTGACGGGGTGAGCCTAATTGAGTGGTCCGAGCGCCTGGACTATGATTACTATCCGGAGCCCAAGCTCCGGATATCCATGAAGGTCTTTGACTCTCCCTCATCCACCACCCATACGCCCAGGCTCGCAAGCTTTGAGGGGCGCTTCCCCTATAGCCTGGAGGAGGTCTTTAACGTATTCCCCAGGCCTTGAAAAGGCCTGGGGAATGCCTTTAAGCTAATTTAAGGATTTATATCTCTTAGATTTTAGCCTTCTTAGATTTTAGCCTTCGTAGATTTTAGCCTCTTAAATTTTAGCCTCTTTGATTTTAGCCTCTTGGCTATTAGCCTCTTAGATTTTAGCTTTTTTAGGTTTTAGTTCTTTTTTAGATCAAACACACGGAGATAAGCCCGGGGATTCCCGAGCTTCCAAGATATGGCCAGAATAGTCCAAAAATACGGCGGTAGCTCGGTTGCCAACCTGGAGCTCATCACAGGTGTAGCCAAGCGCGCCATTAGCGCAAAGAACCAAGGTAACGAGGTGGTGGTGGTGCTCTCCGCCATGAAGGGGGAGACCGACCGCTTGATGTGCCTAGCTAGGGACATGTTCCCAGAGCCCAGCCCCAGGGAGCTGGATAGCCTGCTCTCCACCGGAGAGCAGATATCCATCGCCCTCTTCGCCATCGCCTGCCAGTCCATGGGGGAGAAGGTCAAATCCTTCCTGGGCTTCCAGGCTGGAATAAAGACGGATGACATCCACCAGAAGGCGAGAATCCTGGAGATTAACCCGGGTAGGATAAACACCGAGCTCGCCAAGGGCCGCATAGCCGTGGTGGCAGGATTTCAGGGCATGAACCGCTCCGGAGACATAACCACTTTAGGCCGCGGAGGCTCGGACACCACGGCCGTGGCCATAGCCATCGCCCTAAACGCCGATGCCTGCGAGATATACACGGACGTGGACGGCATCTACACGACAGATCCCAACATCTGCAACAACGCCCGCAAACTGGATAAGATTAGCTATGAGGAGATGTTGGAGCTATCGTCTCTGGGCGCCAAGGTCATGGAGATAAGAAGCGTGGAGCTGGGCATGAACTACGCCCTTCCTATCCACGTGCGCCACGCCCATAGCCCGGGAAGCGGCACAATCATCAGCAAAGAGGAACCCGATATGGAAAAAACCCCGGTCAGGGGCGTCACCCACCAGATGAACGAGGCCAGGGTCACCCTGGTCAGGGTCAAAGACGAGCCCGGGGTGGCCGCCCGCATACTCACCATCATCTCCAAGGCCGAAATTATAGTGGACATGATAATCCAGAACCGCTCCAGAAGCCTGGAGGGAAGCTCCTCCGGGTTCACGGACTTCTCCTTCACAGTGCCACTTTCCGACTACCAAAGAACCATGGAGCTCATGAACACCGCCAAAAACGAGCTGGGAGCGGAGGACATCCTAGGTGACGACAACATCGCCAAGGTCTCCATCGTAGGCGTGGGCATGCGCAACCACGCTGGAGTGGCCGCCACCATGTTCCAGGCCATGGCTAGGGAAGGCATAAACATAGAGATGATTACCACCTCGGAAATTAAGATAAGCTGCGTAATCGCCAAGAAGTACGCTGAGCTCGCCGTGCGCACCCTCCATGATGCCTTCCAGTTGGAGATGGCACCCTAGAAAGACAAATGAGCCGGGCCAAAGGCCCGGCTCATAACAAAAGCATTTACGGCAGCATTTACAGCGTCAGTAGCTTAGCTATTCCGTAAAAGAGCTAAACGTCTGACTAGCTAAACCTTAGCTTAGCTAAAATTAGCTTGGCTACACGCTCGCTAGCTGGCTTAGAAAGGCACCTATTTAGCTACTTCCATAGCCAAAGTGGCTTTTAGCTAAACCGTCTACCTCCCCTCAGGCGCCGGTGTTGGCGCTGTCATCTGTGGCCGGAGGCGGGTTCACCTGGGAGAGCTGGCTCTTCCACCTGGAAAGGTCGAGGTTCAATGAGGAGACCCCCGCGTCCCCCCTGTCTCCCACCATGGTGAGAAACACCAGTTTGTCCTGGATCTGCATGGCGGAGGTGTTCAGGTAGTTCTGGCACTTCTCCCCGTTAATCTTAAAGGTGCTCAAAAGCCCCACCGAGATGGAGGACGGGGTCTTCTCGTAGACCTTGGAGTATTTGTTCACGTCGTAGCTGAAATCAAGATCCTTCCCCAGCTTCTTCCTCAAGATGCCGTTGGCCTTCACCTCGAAGCCGAAGGCGACCAAAGAGGTGCTGGTGGCCAGCCCGAACCAGGTGTTGTATTTGTCCAACTGCTTCTTGGCGGATTTACCCACGTAGCTCTTCTGGTTCATCTTCCTGGTGGTGGTGAAGAGGGCCATCCTGGGTATCTTGGTGGGCTCACCCGCCTTCACCTGCCTAACAAACTCCAGGAACTCCTCCGGGTTTCCGTAGGCGCCCAGGACCAGGAGCTTAAAATGGGTGTTTAAGGAGCGCAGGAAGTCATCCGCGTCAGGGTCTAGGCCCCAGAGGTTCTTAAACCCATCCGGCGCGAAGTAGGTCACCAAGACCTCCCCTATCTGGTAGGTGCTAATAACCTTGGTAGGGGCATCCTCGCCCGCGGCCATGGCCTTCACCGGGCTAAGGGCCATCAGAGCGCCACTAAGGAGGGCCAAGAGGGCCGTTAGAAGAAAAAATCCCACTCTGTTAAACATTTCTAGTCCCTTGTATGCTACCCTTGAGGAAGAATCCTTAAGGGGCTAAATTTTTTTTTTGACTCTTATTAACTTAGGCTAAAGGCAAAAACAGAGCCACTTGGGTTGGCCACTTTCCATGCATTCTTGACAGCTTAAAAGGCCCCGGCGGGTAGTTTCTACCCTAAAAGGGAGAAATCTATGGGTCAATGGGTAAAATTAAGCCTACTCCCCACCCGGACCTAAAGAGACCTTTTTATTTAAAAAACTTTCAAGCTCTATGTCAAGAAAATGTGAAATCACTAGGTTCTAAGCCAAGAAGCTAAAGATGCCTAAAAGCTTAAAACCTAAGGACAAGCGCGGAGGGTCAGGACCCTCCGCACACTAAACTGTTGCAAATCAAATACCACTTTCACCATTAAAGGCCCCGGAGGCCCTAAACTCACCAAAAAAACCTATGGCAGACCAAGACAACACCCTCACCCTGAGACCCTCCCTCATAGGCAGCTGGTTTCTCTTTTTGGGATTTTTCATGGCACTGGCCATAATCTACTTTGAAAGGGATCCCCAAGGGAGAGTGGGCATCTGGTACGCCCTTAGCGGGTTTTTCTTAGCCTTCATCATCCACCGCCTCAGCCAGAAGTATATTTTTGACAATGACTCCATTCGGGTCATCTCCTTTATGGGTGAGAGCAATAGAATCCAGTACAAAGACATACAAGAGATTGAGCTCAAGGACACCTTCGCCACCAGGGTGGCCGGGGCCGCCCACCTCCTCATCTACGCCAAGGGCAAGGTGGTGACCCTCCTCTCCCAAAAGGATGCCCCGCTACTTAGGGAGCGCATTTTAAAGCTAGCCCAAAGCGCCAGAGGCGCCTCGTCCAGTGAGACAGAGGGGATAGAGGGGAGTGCTACTGAAAACCAGGAGGATGGAACAGTTGAGGATCAAGACGGATCCGATGACAACACTAAAGATCCTCCTCAGAAGCTTAACTAGGGAGTTACCCCAATATAAAGCTAGCAATGCCCTAGCCCAGGGCAAAGCCCTGGGCTAGGGCCCTCTTAAGCCCTTAGCTTGGCACTTAGCTTGGCACTTAGCTTGGCCTTTATTTAAGCCTTTAACTAAACCCTTAGCTAAAACATTGAAGCTAATTAAGGACAAAACACTCTCTTTTCTCTAATCCAAAAACCCTTCCGCCAAGACCACCAATCTGCAACAATGGCCGCCATCACCCGCAAAGACTACTACTCGATCCTCCAGGTACCACCTGAATCCGACGCTGTGGAGCTTAAAAAGGCCTACCACCGCCTGGCGGTGCTCTGGCATCCGGACAGGAACCCAGGCTCCCAGATGGCTGAGGAGAGGTTCAAGTCCATAGCCGAGGCCTACGCCGTGCTCTCGGATCCAAAAAAGCGGAAGAGATACGACGAGGTGGGCCATGAAATATTCGCGGGCGAGTTCACCGAGAAGGACATCTTCCAGGGCTTTGAGATAAACGACCTCTTCAAGGAGTTCGGGCTCCCCAC
>JAITJT010000117.1 GCA_031278795.1 Deltaproteobacteria bacterium
CGTTTTATTTTGGCTCTTTAGGCCTTTAAGCTAAGTTTTTTGAGTTAAAAGCCTTCCAGAGCGCTGTGGAGGGCGGATACGACTTCCGCTTGATCCTTTTTAGGTATCTTTGGCCAGATGGGAAGGCAGATATGCCTCTTGGCGGCTACATGGGAGTTTAAGGGGCCTCCGTCTATGGGCTCCGCCAGGTACTCAGGGTTACAGCTCCAGAAGGGCTGCTGGGATATGGCTAAGCTGTAGACCTCGCCCGCCAGGCTAAGATTGAAGCGCTCTTTTAAGGCTTTTTTGAAAAGATCCCTATCCACTCCCTCCGGAAGCAGGGCGATGTATTTGTAGTAGGAAGGGAGAACGCCTTCCGCAGGAAGGATGGGCCTGATGGGGGAATTCGCCAAGAGTGTGTCGTAGCTTAAGGCGGCGGCTCTTCTGTCATGGAGAATCTCTTCTGCCCTCTTTAAGACGTTTAAGCCCAAGAGGGCGTGGATCTCGGAGGGGCGGAAGTTAAGGCCGAAGTGCTCGTGCACATTGGAGCCTGGCCTCATCTGCCCATGCTGGCGGATAGCGCGCATGCGGGTTATTAGCTCTTGGTCATCTGCGGTCACCATACCTCCCTCGGAGGTGGTTAGCACCTTGGTCGCGTAAAAGGAGAAGGCCGCCCCGTCACCCAGACAGCCCGCCAGGGTGCCTTCCAGGCTCGCGCCGTGGGCGTGGGCCGCGTCCTCCAGGAAGACGGCACCATTCTCATGGGCAAGTTCCCTCAGCTTGGAAAGGTCAGGGGAGATGAAGCCCCCCAGATGCACCAAAATCAAGGCCCTCACATCCGGGCGCATCTTTTTGACGGCGTCCTGGTAGTCCATCTGGAGGGTCTTAGGATCCGTATCCACCAGCACGATCTTAGCGCCCGCGGCCATGGGCGCGAAGGCCGTGGCCATGAAGGTCAGATCGGGTATCATGACCGAGGCGCCCGATAGCTCCAGGGCCTGGCAGAGGAGCTCTATGGCCATAGTTCCATTGGCCACACTCACGGCGTATTTTGAGCCCACGAAGCGGGCGAACTCCTCTTCAAAGGCGAGGGTCTTCTCCCCCATGCTGATGTGCCCGCCTTTAAGGAGGGCCGCGAGCTCCTTGGATATCTCCTCTATGTCCCCATCGCTGAAGGGCATTTTGACGACTGGAATGTTCATGAAACCAGTTTAATCCAAGTCGCTTGCTTAAACAATGAAAGCTCACTTTTTTTTCCATATAAAGTGCTAAAGCCCTGGGGGGAGCTCTCCCCCCAGCGGCTTAATCCAAAAAGGCCTTCAAATTGTGCTAAAATCTTAGCCTCTCCCCCAAAGGAGGGCTTTTAGCTGGAATCTAGGCTAAATGCCTTCCCAAAATCTACCTCGAAGGGAGCCCATAATGAGCCAGGTCTTTATCGCCCCCTCCATCCTCTCGGCCGACCCCGGAAAGCTTGCGCGCGAGATGGAGGATCTCTTTAGCGCCGGGGCGGACTTTATGCACCTTGACATAATGGACGGAAACTTCGTCCCCAACATAACCTTCGGCCCATGGCTCGTGAAACTCGCCAAAAAAGTAACTAACACCAAGGTGGACGCCCACCTCATGGTGGAGGACCCCCTTTTCTGGGCGCCAGTTTTTGCAAAGGCAGGGGCAGACTACGTCTCGGTTCACGTCGAGGCCAGCGTGCACCTCCACAAGGTGCTCACCTCCATCAGGGAGCACGGCGCCAAGGCCGGTGTCGCCATAAACCCGGGGACGCCCATCTACGTGGTGGAACCGGTGCTCCACTACCTGGACCTCGTGGTTGTCATGGGGGTAAACCCAGGCTTCTCAGGTCAGCCCTATATCCCGGAGACCGTGAGCAAGGTCGAGAGCCTCTATAGGTTCCTCTGGGACGCGGGCTTCCAGGACAAGATCCTGATAGAGGTGGACGGTGGGGTGTCGGATAGCAATATTTTGGAACTGGTCAAGGCCGGGGCCCAGATACTGGTGAGCGGCTCCTACCTCTTCAAGGGTGGCGACTACGCTAGCACCATAAAGAACCTCAAGACCATCGCCTTGAGTGAGACCCAGGGCTAGTTTAAAAAGGCTGGAAAGCTTTTTTTCTCCTTACTAGACACAAACAAAAGAAGCTTTTAGTGGACTAGCCTTATATTGCAAGCCCTTTTTTTTGAAAGCTTTAAAAAGCCGTAATTTTGACGCTCTTTTTTTGTTTTCCCTAAAAAGCCGCCAATATTCCTAAATATTCTCTTCTTTTTCTAAAACCCAAGCCTTGCCTAAAAGCATCCTCAGATCATTCTTTTTAGAGTTGATTTCTGTTAAGCTGTCCCTTCCAAACGCCTCCAAAGGCCTTTCTTGCCAATGGGGCCTTATGGCTCTTGATGACTTTTGTTTTTTCCCACCCTTTCATGAATATAGCTATTATGAAAGACCAAGGCGTTTAAAGGTGGAGCTTTTATTTTTTAATATGACTTTTTCTAATCTATCGAGACAATTTTTTTAAATGACAATTGTATTTTGATTTATTCTAGAAAGCTGGAAGTCTTTAAAGATATGTACAACAAATGAAAAATGCAAATGACTCATAAGTGACAAGTCTCTAAAGCAACATTTTCTAAAGTAACAATTTCCAAGGCTTATAATATAGGTTATTTCACGTAAAAAATTGTTTATTTTGAAATAAAGTGCTAAAAAGCGCTGCAGCATACGTATTATTGAAACACTTTGGTAAAAACGCCTTACTAACGCGGACTTCGCGCGCGTTATAAAAAACATTTAAGGAAATATTTAGGTTAATTGAGGATTTTATGAAAACCTGGCCCAACTACCAAGCTCAGGAGCTTCTCTCGGTCTTGCTCCAATCAAAAAAGGAGTGGCACAATAATTATCTAACCATGTTCTCATCCGTGTGGGGGGGATTTTCCTTAGACCCACAGCTTTGGTCCATACCCGCTGACGACCATATGGTTCACCGCGCGGACGGAATATTTGAGGCCTTCAAATGCGTGGACGGACGAGTCTACTGCCTTAACGAGCACCTCGAGAGGCTTAAGCACTCGGCGGACTCCATAAGCCTTACGCTTCCCCCCATGATCTCCCACATAGAGGACATTTTACGGGAGGCCTACGTGCTGGGCGGGAAGGTGGACTTCCAGGGACGCATCTGCGTCTCCCGCGGCCCAGGTAGCTTCTCGGTGAACCCTTACGAGTCCAAGGGCCCGGAGCTCTACGTGGTGACGATCAAGCTCAAGAAGATCCCTCCCGAGGTTCTGAAAAAGGGAGTGAGTTTGGCGACTGTCCCCTTTCCGGCCAAAACTGAGTTTGCCGGGGTAAAAAGTGTCGACTACCTCCACAACGCCCTGGCCAAGAAGGCGGCCATCGACCAAGGGGCCGAGTACGCCGTTAGCTTCGATAGAGACGGCTTCTTGACCGAAGGTCCCACGGAGAACGTGGTGGTGGTTACCAAGAACCGCGAGCTTCTGGCGCCTCCCTGGGAGCGCATACTTAAAGGGATTACCTTAGTTAGGGTCCTAGAGAAGGCCCAGGGCTTGGTTTCCAAAGGAACCCTCAAGTGGGCAGGAAACCGGGACATCCACCGGGACGAGCTCTTCGACCTAGCGGAAGAGGTCTTCCTCACGGCCACCACCTATGACGTCCTTCCGGTTAGCACTTGGGACAAAAGGCCCATAGGAAGTGGTACGTCCGGCCCGGTGGCCAGCGAGCTCATGGCCCTAATCGAAGAGGAGACCCGCACGGACAACCCCCACACCACCTCCCTCAAATAGGAACGCGTTCTAAAATCCATGGAAAACGGAGGAACAAGAGCCCAAAACGGGGATAAAGGAGAGCACCGCGGCCTTAGAAGCGCCATTAGCTTAATAATCGCCGCCATCTTTATCCTCGCCATCGCCATCTACGTCTATTTCCACCTGGGCGAGTTCAAGGAGATCCTCCAAAGGGGCGTTCCCAAGGCCGTAGTGGCCTCTATGGCGGGAAGCATCTTTTTAACCTACATGGTTAACGCGAGGATCTTAAGGAAGGCCGTGCTCATCCACAAGGTGAGGCTCCCTGTCATAGAAAACATCTCGCTTACCTACGCGACCTCTGCCCTCAACTACTTCATGCCCCTCAAGGGCGCCGTGGGCCTTAGGGCCATCTACCTCAAGCGCCGCTTCAATCTTCCGCTAACGGACTTCGTCTCCCAGCTCATGGTGGTCGCGGTAATCACCTTGGTGGTGTCCGCGGCCTTCGCGCTCCTGGGGCTCTTGGCCCTAGGTGGCCGTTACGAGGGCCGGGCCGCTACCCTGGTGGGGGTATATTTCGCGCTTGTCTTGGTTCTGGGGAGCTCCGCCATGATCTTGGGCAGACTAAAAATTAAACTCCCCCAAAGGCTCATGGACTTTGTTATAAGTTGGAACCGCTATCTGGGAAATCCCGGAATCCTTTTGGAGATTGTGGCCTTAGATATTATCTACTACCTCTTGTGGTCTCTCACCAACTGGCTGGCTCTCTCGGCCTTCCAGGTGACACTCTCACCCGCTGAGGCCTTCTTCTACACAAGCCTCCAGATCCACGCCCTCATCATAAACCTAACGCCCGCTGGCTTAGGCGTGGTTGAGGCCATGGGGGTCTTCGCCGGAAGCATCCTGGATTTCAGCCCGGCCACTGCCCTTCTGGCCCAGGGCCTCTCGCGCGTCATGGCCATGGGGGTCTTGTGCTTATTTGGCATCCTGGGCTGGGCGCACTTATCAATCATAAAAAAGGACAGACAATCTGTTAAAGATGTTTAGCTTTTTCACAAATTGCAATTTCAATAATCCTAAATTTTGAAGCCTAGCTGAAACATATCTTTTCAAGAAATCCTCAAATTTTTTTTATGGCTAAACCTCTAAAGATTAGTTGTGAAGCCACCTTTAGCGAAAAAATAAACAAGAAAAAAATCGATTTGTTGTTAGAAAATCCTTCGCTATACATATATATTTGTTAATTTAGTAATTTATATGATAACTAAATTTATATATACGCTATATTACTAAATACGTTTTAAATATTCATAAATTATAAAATACCTCCTGAAAAATATTTTTCCAAAAATTCCTTTTCTTTTTTTATGGCTAAAATTAAAAAGATTAGTTGTGAAGCCGCTCACAGAGGAAAATAACCAATTAAATAATCGAATTGTTGTTAGAAAAATTTTTTCCCTATACATAAATAATTTTGATTTTGATAATTTGTATGTTATGTGAGCCTATATGTACGCTTTTTAACAAAGTTTATTTTGATATAACCTTTAAATTATATAGCCAAAAGCCCGGATCCGAGCCCCTTTTTTTAAAAATTAAGCCAAACATATCCAAGCAAATTTTCAAGTTAGGCCTTCGATAAATTAGCCCGCTGTCAGCTATTAGACAGCTAATAATCTCAGCTAAAAATCAATGATTAGTCGCCGCTGTTTTCTTCTTAGTCATCTGGAAAATCTTCGCGCTCCACTTAAAGAGCCACCCGCCAAAGCGCCTACGCCAAAGGGCTTTCCCTTGACAGCGCCGGGGTGCCGTGCTATAGAGGGCTGTGCCCCTTGCCTCATGGAAACCCGTATTGGAGCGCCACTTTTTTTATTTCTGTTTGGAAGAGCGCTTCAGGCTTCTTTAGCGCTTCTTGGTTCTTCTAGGCTTCTTGGTTCTTTAGCGCTTCTTGGTTCTTCTAGGC
>JAITJT010000226.1 GCA_031278795.1 Deltaproteobacteria bacterium
GCGCCCCTCATCTACGTGCTCTGGACACGTTTCTTGAAGCACGACGCTCTCGACCCCAAGTGGCCGGATAGGGACCGCTTCATCATGTCCCCTGGGCACGGCTCGGCACTTCTGTATTCCATCTTGCATTTCTCAGGCTATGACTTGACCCTGGACGACTTGAAGGACTTCAGGCAGCCCCACAGCAAGACCCCGGGCCACCCGGAGCTGGGGCCCACCCCCGGGGTGGAGTCCACCACCGGGCCACTGGGCCAGGGTTTCGCCATGGGCGTGGGCCTGGCCTTAGCTGAGAGGCATCTAGCCCAGAGCTTCAACAAGCCCGGATACGATATCTTTGACCACTACACCTACGCCTTGGTCTCGGACGGGGATATCATGGAGGGAGTGGCCGGCGAGGCCGCCTCCATGGCGGGCTCGCAGGGTCTCTCCAAGCTTATATACATCTATGACGACAACCACGTGACCATAGAGGGGACGACCGACATCACCTTCACCGAGAACGTGCGGGAGCGCTTCCAGGCCTACGACTGGCAGGTGATAGTGGTGAACCAGGGAGAGGACCTTCCCTCCATCTACCAGGCTATAGAGAACGCCCGCCAGGAGCTGGAGAGGCCGTCTCTCATCATGGCTAGAACCGTGCTTGGGGCTGGAAGCCCCAAGGCGGGTAGACCTGAGGCCCACGGTGAGCCACTGGGTCCGGAGGCCTTGGAGAAGACCAGGGAGTTTTACGGATTCGGGGGACAAGAGCCTTTCTACGTGGACCCCAGGGTCACCCAGAACTTCCTGGAGAGGGCCAAACCCGGGGCCGAGGCCCACCAGGCTTGGCTTACGCTCATGGAGGGCTATAAGAAGGAATACCCGGATGACTACGCCGAGCTCATGAGAAGGCTTAGTGGTAACCTGCCTGATAATCTTAAGATCCAGGTGGATTTCCCCAAGGACAAGCCCGTGGCCACCAGGGCCGCCTCCGGCACTATCCTAAACGCCCTGGCTGACACCCTTCCGGAACTAATTGGCGGAAGCGCTGATTTGGGCCCCTCCAACAAGACTATCCTCAAGGACAAGGGCTCACTCCTTCCCTTGAATCCTTTGGGCCGCAACATCCATTTCGGGGTGAGGGAGGCCTCCATGGGGGCCATCCTCAACGGTTTCGCCCTATCCGGGGGATTCATTCCCTACGGAGGAACCTTCCTGGTATTCTCAGACTACCTAAGGCCAGCACTGAGGCTATCCGCGCTCATGGACCTTAAGGTTCTTTTCATCTTCACTCATGATAGCGTGGGAGTGGGTGAGGACGGTCCCACCCACCAGCCCGTGGAGCACCTGGCGGCCCTGAGGGCCATGCCGCGTTTATTAGTGCTGCGTCCGGCCGACGCCTATGAGACATTGGCCCTGTACCGCGTGGCGCTTAAGCGCCACGCGCCCTCGGCCCTCATACTCTCACGCCAGAATCTTCCCATACTCCATCCAGACGACTACCCATCCGTGACGGATGGCCCCACCAAGGGCGCCTATGTCTTAAAAGAGGCACAAAACGCGAGTCCTGAGCTCATAGTCATGGCCAGCGGCTCTGAGGTATCCTTGGCGCTTTCCGCCCTATCGGATTTCCCCCACAAGGATAAGGTGAGGGTGGTCTCCTTCCCCTCCATGGAGCTCTTTGAGGAGCAGAGCCCCGAGTACAGAGAAGAGGTGCTCCCCTCCAAGGTGGAGAGGCGCCTGGTCTTGGAGGCCGGGTCCTCCTTTGGTTGGGACAGATACGCCGGCGCGAAGGGTAAAATCCTCTCGGTGGATGACTTCGGGTTCTCGGCACCTGCCCAGCTTATCTTCAAGGAGCTGGGTTTCAGCGCGGAGAATGTCAAAAATCTGCTTAGCGATTTAATGAAGTGACTAAGATGACCTTTAATGTTTCTTTTAGAGCTAATGCCTTAGCCTCAATGCTTTCTCTTGATTGTGCCTAAAGTGTCTAGCAAGTTAAAGAAGGGAGAAAAAGCCGCCAAGGCCGCTAAGGTCTCCAAGCTTACTTCAACCAAAAGCGGCCCCAAGGGTGTTAGAGCTAAAAGCCTTTCCAAGGATGAGCCTCCCGCGCCAGAGGCGCGGAGGCTCATGAGAAAGGTCTTGAAGGCCTTTGATAAGCTCTATCCCGAGCCTGAGTGCGGCCTGGAGGTGCGCGATCCCTTCGGGCTTTTGGTCTCAACCATTCTTTCCGCCCAGTGCACGGACGCGAGGGTTAACCAGGTGGCGCCCGTACTCTTAAAGGCCTATCCCGGGCCAAGGGAGATGGCTTCCGCGGAGATAGGGACCCTAGAGGGGCTCATCAAGAGTTGCGGTTTTTTTAGGATGAAGGCCAAGAACATCAAGGCCGCCTCCCAGGCCTTGGAAGATCGTTTCAAAGGAGTGGTGCCCGAGACCCTGGAGGAGCTGGTGACGCTTCCTGGCGTTGGCCGCAAGACAGCCAACTGCGTCATGGGAAACGCCTTCGGTCTCCCCGGCATTACGGTGGATACCCATCTGGGAAGGGTTTCCAGGCGTCTGGGCTTAAGTAAACACACTGATCCGGTAAAGGTGGAGCACGACCTCTCTTTGCTAATACCAAGGGAATCCTGGACAAGGTTCTCGCATCAAGCAATAGCCCATGGACGCACCTATTGCAAGTCGCAAAGACCACTCTGTGAAACCTGTCCGCTCACTTTCTGCGAGTATCCAAAGAGAAAAGAGGCTTCATAGTGTCAAAGCCTTATATTATGGGAAACAGCTTCTTGGAAGCTTTTCATAAATCTTACTCTGCATAAATAAGTACTGACATAAATCATCTTTCACAAAAATCATTTTTCAACAAAAATCATATTTCACAAAAATCATTTTTCAACAAAAATCATCTTTCACATAAATCATTTTTCAACATAAATCATCTTTCACATAAATTAATTTTCAATCTAAAGAATACACCACAAATAGAAAAGGGCGGCCTAAGCCGCCCATTTCTGT
>JAITJT010000269.1 GCA_031278795.1 Deltaproteobacteria bacterium
TACTTCCTTCATCTCTACGTCATATAAACACCCAAAGCGTTCTATCTTGGTGGACAAAGATGGACACCCAATCTCTATTGTCGATCTTTTTAAATACCCAACAGAATCGTCTGATACCTACCCCGCCCTTGAAAGACTAAGAAATAAATTCGCTCTTTCAAAAATTTTAGTTGTAAGCGACATAGATTTTATCAAAGACGATGTTATTCGTATTTTAAAAAAGACCCCTGGTGTTGATTATATAGCTAAATTACTCCCACCATCTCCCACAGATTTAGCGGATGATGGGCATTTTAAACCTCGGCTTCTTGATGATCGTGACACCTATGATTTCACGGCGCCTCTAGGGTATTCTGGCTATCGCTGTGTAGCTTATAAAAACCACGACCTTTTCAAAAAAAGAACCAAAGCTAGAGAGGCCTTGATAGAAACAACATGTAAAAAATTTGACAAAATTATCAAAAAAGTCGAAAAAGGAAAACTTAAAGATGCAAGTGAAATCGGTCTTGCGGTAGGGAGAATAATTGGCGAAAATAAGATAAAAAAATATTTTGACTTAACCATTAAGGAGAACTTCTTTGAATATGTTATAAATGATGGAATTATTGAATTGGGCAAGGGCGTGGATGCTATCTCTATATTCAGAACGCACCTAAACGCCAAGACATTATCAAGCGAAGAGTGCGTGAAATTGTATAAGTATCTTTGCAAACTTGAAAAAACTATCAGTTCTATAGAAACTGAAGATTTAGGATTTGGTCCAAACATTAATCACCCGGATGACAGATTCGATGCTCTTCTATTTTTATCAATGCTCTCAAGCTACACAGCATCCCACATGAAAATAGCGTGGAGCGATTTGACTTTAACTGACACGTTTCTTTCAGAGACGAAGAATCAAAAAGCCCCTGCGACCCCTCATAAGACATCCGAAAAGGTAGAGAGGAAAGGCGGATTCAAAGAGACAATAATCGCGCCAAAAACCATGCCGGATAAATCATTTAAGCGCCTGTTGGCAAATCTCGGAAACGTTTGTGACGTAAATTTGGTTTTGCGCAAAACAGACGCGGAGAAGAAGGATATAGCGTTTAGTAGGACGCAAAAACTAACTCTTCTGGAGCAAAAAGCCCTCGATTTGATTCTAGAGATACCAAAGTATCCAAGCGCTCTCTAAACAAATTTTTTATAAACGTCCTAAAGCGTTTGATTATTGTAAATTTTCCTTATATGAAAGCATCTTTTAAAACAATAATTTCATAAATATAAGTTTCCAAGAGTGCCATTAAATACGTACGCAACAAGTTCATAATGGAGACACTCACGCATTATATTAAGAGTATTGTAATCACGCTAGATAGCTTCAAAATAAACTTCCTAATTTATAGAAAACATATACTTTTTCAAATTTTCAATATAAGTAGATTCCACCTAAATATTAGCTAAGGTCTACATCAACATTTTCAATTTTTAATTACCACTATTTTCGATTCATAACTATTTTAAAGGGGATTATTATGAACAATTCATATTTTTTCAGAAATATTTCCAGTTTCAACACAATTATCGCCGCTATCCTCAAAACATCCATGCTAATCGTGCTCCTTTCCTTTTTCACGTTTGGCGGCGACTCCCAGGCTATGGCGAGCCCAACGGCGGAGCCCAAGTACTATACCCAGTGCTATAAGCCCATCTCCAAATATGAAAAGGAGATCAATGCGAAGTCCGCTAGTACCGACCAGGGTGGCTTAAAAGGCGCCTTAAACGAACTTCAGTCCAAAAATGCAGATGAGCGTTTCGCCAGCTACTCCAAGTACCTTGACGATGACTACGAAAGGATCTCTAAGGCCATGGACTCCTTAGTTGAGTCGAGCAACTGCTACAGCCAGGCCAACAAACAGTTGAGTACGGACTTTGAAGCCGGAAAGATCCCCGAAAAAGAAAGCGATGCAAGAAAAGCCGCAATCATGAGCGGTGTCGATGTCTGCAAGCAAATACTTACGCACTACTCCGACCTCGCGGAGACCAACATAGAGCAATATGATGAAGTCTTAAAGACCGAGTCCTCGAGAACAACAGACAAGCCCAGCGCCCAGATAATCGAGGACTTCAACAACAAGCTGACTAAACTCAAGAACACCAAAGCCGACATCTTTATTCTCAGTAGTGACTTAGAAATTATGAACTCAGGCAACCTTTTGGATATGCTCTTCTAATCCTAAGTTTAAAAACCCCCCAGCACTTGGGCCCCCATGGATTTCAAGGATATAGCGTAAGGTGAGCTTATTTTTTACTTTTACACTGAAATTTTTAGGAACCATTCTTGCATCTATCAATTAAGTCCTTATTTTGAACCGCATATTTACAGTTTTTAAAAAATATACCTGTTGTTGATTATATAGCTATATTACTCCCACTATCTCTCATACCTTTAGCGGGTGTTGGGCATATTTTGCCTCGTCTTCTTGATGACAAAATAGTCCGTGATTTCACCGCGCCTTACGGGTATTGTGGCGATCGCTTTGTAGCTTATAAAATCCACGACATTTTCAAAAAAAAACCAATGCGAGAGAGGCCTTCATATAATCAACTTCTAAAACATTTGATAAAATTAAGAAAAAAAACGAAGATTGTCTCAGACTGTATAAGGATCTCACAAAATTTTTAAAAAGCAGATTCCGCTTAATTTTACCTAAATTTTTGCGTCAATATTTTCAATTTTTAATTACCACTATTTTCGATTCATGACTATTTTAGGGGTGATTATTATGAACATTTCTAACTTTTTCAGAAATATTACCAGTTTCACCACAATTACCTCATCTATACTCAAAACATCCACGCTAATCGTGCTCCTTTCCTTTTTCACGCTTGGAAGCGACTCCCAGGCTATGGCGAGCCAAATGAAGGAGCCCAAGTACTATCCCCAGTGCTATAAGCCCATCTCCAAACATGTAAAGGAGATCAAGGCGATCGCCTCCAGTACCGACCAGGACGACTTTGAAGACACCTCAAACGGGCCTCAGCCCAAAAATCCGAATGAGCGTTTCGCCAACTACACCAAGTACCTAGACAAGGACTCCGACAGGATCTCTAAGGCCATGGACTCCATAGTTGAGTCGAGCAATTGCTACCGCGAGGCCAACAAACAGTTGCGCAAGGACTTTGAGGCCGGAAAGATACCCGAAAAGGAGAGGGATGCAAGGAAAGCCGCAATCACAAGCGGTGTCGATGACTGCGTGGAAATCGTGAATCACTACATGGTCCTTGCGCAGGCCCACGTCAAGATATATGAAGAAGTCTTAAAGCTAGAGACCTCAAAAACAACAGACAAGGCCAGCGCCCAGCTCATCAAGGACTTCAACAAGAAGCTCTTCGATCTCAGCATGAGCGTAACCGAACTCATTTATTTGCGTAGTAACTTACTTGTGATGGACTCAGACGACATTTTTGGCGACCTCGTTTTCTAAGTTTAAATCTTCCCCGGCACCTGGCCTCCATGGATTTCAAGGATATGGCGTAAGATGAGCTTAGTTTTCACCTTTAAACTGATATTTTTAGGAATGATTCTTGCAATTGTTCATTAAGGCCTTATTTAGAACCGCTTCTTTGCCGAAAGTTTCTCTTATTCATTTCTTTTTAAGGGTAATTACATGAAAAAATCCGCCTTTTTGGGAATAAACACCAAGTTAAGCGCTAGTCCAGCCATGTTCCTTAAAATTTCCACATATATATTACTTCTAATTGTCCTAACCTTTAGCTTTAGCGCCCAGGCCGTGGCCAAGCAGACGCTTAAGGTCAAGTATTATCCTACATGCTTTGAGCCCATCTCCACCCTAAACAAGGAGGCCAGGGAGCTCTCCCTAAGAACCGCCCAGGGCGCGCTGGTTGGCTCCTTAGCCGGCGCGGCGGCCGGTCTCTTGACCGGAAAGAGCGAGAACATCTTGAAAGGGGCGGCCCTTGGCTTAGTCGCGGGGGCCACGGTTGGCTACATAGTAACGGCCGAGCTGCAGGCCAAGAACCTTGAGGAGCGTTTCGCCACCTACGAAAAGTTTCTTGACCAAGACTACAGCACCCTCAACAAGGCGGTGAGCTCCGCCAAGGTAACCGCCAAGTGCTACAGCCAGGCCTACACTAAGCTGGAAAAGGCCTACCAGGCCGGAAGGATATCCAGTGGGGAGATGAGGGAAAGGGTAACTGAAATTAGGGACGGAAGCGTGTTCGCCAAGGGAATCTTGAAATACTACAAAGACGCCTCTGTTGCCAACATTGAGCAATTTGAAGGGATCCAAGTATTCGAGCAAAATAGAACTACAGACAGGCCAAGCGCCAAGCTAAGCTCAGATTACGCCCGGAAGCTCACAGAGAACAAAAGGGTCGTGACCCTGGCCGAGGTGACTGACAAGATGTATGACCAAACCTTGGTGAACGCCAACATCATGCTAGAGGTGCTTCAAGCTAAAATAACTATTATCCAAGAGTTTTTGGCCTAATAGCTGTTCAAGCTCTAGCTCACTCAAGCCTATTACGCCTATCCTGGATAGAGCATAATTCCAGAGCTAAAGATGCACCAATAGCCCTTGGAAATTTTTCCACTTTTCTTACTTCTTCTGTTGTTGTTGTTGTTGTTAGTTGAACTTTGGTTGATCCGTTAATTTCTTGCTAACGTTATTTGTCGCGTTTTTAAAAAAACTTTCTATAGCACCGATCTTAGCGGAAGCACATATTGATCCAAGAGGGCCTTCCACCTTTCTTTCCAGCCCTTGTCGTGGGAGGTGGGGATGGGGACTCTTTGGAGTTTCACGAAAGGCGCCCTGGCGGCGTAGACCATGGACATCTCGGGCGGTATTATGCTGTCCTTGGTGCCGTAGAAGTGAATCTGGGGTATCTTGTTGATGAGGTCGGCCCTGTCAGCCGGGTTTAGCGACTGGAACATGGGCCTGAATTTTCTAGTGGTTACCCACCAGTCCGTGTCCAGTAGCCCGGCCACGGTTACCACGGATTTAACGTCATCCCGGGACTCGGCCAGGAGCACGGCCAATCCGCCGCCTCCGGAGAATCCCACAAGATGGATAAAACTGGCCCCGGCCTTTAGCTTGGCCTGATTTATGGCCTCGCTAGCGGCATCTATGGCCTGGGGGGCTAGCCTTCCGGAGGACCAGTAGACCTTGTTGGCCGGGGTGGCGTAGGCCGGCATGAACTGGCCGATTCTGGCCAGATACAATACCCGAGGGGCTGGATCCTGGACAGCTAGATCCAAGGTGGTGGCGATGGTGGGAGTGGGGTCCACGTTCACCCGGCCCCGGGAGACCCCCCGGCCGTCACCTTCCAGATAAACCACCAGATCGTCTCCTGGTTCTGTGACTTTGAGGAGCCCGGCCAGGTGGAAGGGCGGGGTGGAGAAATCCTCGGCCTGGAAGCCCAGGGGCCCGCTACGCGTGACGTTCATGTCCCAGAGCTCCCTGGAGCTTCTGGGGGCGCAGCCTGAAACTATCAGCATGGTTAGGGTTAAAAGGATTAGGGAGCTAACTGCGCCCTGGCTACTTTTTCTCTCTGTGCTGCTATTTCCTTGGGTAATTTTCATTTCTAAAGTTTTCGGATCTTTTCCAATATGATTAAAACTCGAAAGCCTCCCAAAAGGCCTTTTGGCTTTGGCCAAAAGGCCCTTTGGGAATGTTTCGTTTTATACTTAGGCTATTTGAGGTTTTGCTTTCAGCTTAGGGCCTTCCCCTTGTCCGCGGCGTTTTTAAGGGCCTCTTGGAAAAGCGCTGTTATCTTTCCCTGCTCCAAGGCCAGAAGCCCCTCGGCGGTGGTGCCACCCGGGCTAGTCACCTGGTCCCGGAGCTCAGAGAGGGCCAAGTCGTCCCTCTTGTCGGCCGTGGCCGCGGCACCAGCGCAGGTCTTGACCACGAGCTTTCTGGCCGTGTCCCAGGAGAGCCCCAGGCGCACGGCCCCGCGGATCATCGCCTCCATCACTAGGAAGAAGTAGGCTGGCCCGGAGCCGGAGACAGCTGTTCCAGCGTCGAAGAGGGACTCGGGAAGCTCCACCACCTCACCAACGGCTGAAAATATCTTCTTGGCGTTCTCCAGGTCCTCATTGTTGGTTTTGGGGGGGCTGGTGAGTAAGGTTACCCCCTTCCCCACCAGGGCCGGGAGGTTGGGTATGACCCGCACCAGGGAGGCGCTGGAAGGCACGTACTCGCCCAAGGTGGATAGAGTCACCCCGGCGGCGATGGATATTACCAGCTGCTCCTTAAGGCTGTCCCTCACCTCCGCGAGCACGCCCCTTAGCTGATGGGGTTTCACCGCGAGGACTATGATGGGGGCCTTTTCCACCAGGTGGATGTTGTCCGGAGCCACCACTATGCCGCGTTTCTCATGGAGCTTGGTTAAGAGCCCCTTGGCCTGGTCCGAGGCTATCTGCTTTTTATAAGGGGCCAGACCGCTCTTGTCCAGCCCCTCGGAGATGGCCTGGGCCATCCTGCCGTAGCCCAAAAAACCTACAATGGCGCTCATCTTAGCTGGCCTGTGCCTGGCAGGCGGTTATGGCCACGGTGTTGATGATGTCCGGGACGGTGCAGCCCCGGGAGAGATCGTTTACCGGGGCGTTTAAGCCCTGGATGATGGGACCCACGGCCACGGCCCCGGAGGTGCGCTGCACGGCCTTGTAGCCAATGTTACCGGCGTTGAGGGTGGGGAATATGAGGACCGTGGCCTTACCGGCCACAGGCGATCCAGGCATCTTGCTCTTGGCGGTCTTGGGGTCCATGGCCGCGTCGAACTGCATGGGCCCGTCCAGGGGGAGCCCGGGGTAGTGGGTCTCCAGGGCCTTCTTGGCCAGTTCCGTGGCCTCGGTCACGGCCACCACGTCCGGGCCGGCCCCGGAGGTGCCGGTGGAGTAGCTTAAGAGCCCCACCCTAGGCTCCACACCAAAGGCCTTGGCCGTATGAGCCGACATGATGGCTATCTCGGAGAGCTGCTGGGGAGTGGGGTTGGTGACTATGGCGCAGTCCCCAAAGACCAAGACCCTGTCGCTCATGCACATGAGGAAGATGGAGCTGGCGATGGAAGCCCCTGGCTTGGTCTTAATGAGCGAGAGGGCTGGGCGTATGGTGTCGGCCGTGGACCCTGCCGCCCCTGATACCATGCCGCTGGCCTTTCCGGACTTGACCATCATGGTTCCGAACCAATTGCGGTCGTTTAACTGGGCATCCGCCTGCTCCGGGGTCACCCCTTTGGATTTCCTAAGAACCACGAACTGGTCGATGAGATCCTGCCTGAAGGGAGCTGTCTTAATGTTCAAGAGCTCGGCCTTGTCAAGGTGGGTGAGACCCAGTTCCGTTGCCCTCTTCTTGATGGCCCCCTCGTCACCTAAGATTACGATGGAGGCGAAATCTCTCCGCAGTATGTCGTCAGCTGCCTGGAGTATGCGGTCATCGTCACCTTCCGGAAGCACTATCTTTTGCTTTTGGGATCTAGCCCTCTCTATGAGCTCAAACTCGAATCTCTTGGGAGTGAGCACACTGGGAATGAAGGCGTGCACCTTTCCGGCAATGGATTCCAGTTGCCCTTTGATGGAAGCCAGGGAGTCCACCACTATGGCCGGAGAGCCCCCCGCCTCCAAGAGCGAGGCGTCCTCGGTATCTACCTTTCCCAAGACTATCACCTGGATGACCGAGGCGAAGTTTTTCCCGTAGTAGCGCAGCGCCGAGGCCGCCTTCCTGGGGCAGCTGGCGATGATGACCACCGGGGATGCCAGATTGGCGGCCAGCGTTCCGTCTAGGCCCTGGAGCTCGAAAGCGCTGTCCTTGTCCAAGTCGGCCCCCTCCACCGGGATGGCGTCGAACTTGCCCGCCAGGGCGAAGAACTTGGCAAGAACCATCTCAATCACCTCGGCGTCCTTTCCGCCGTTTATGAGGGCTATGGCCTCATCTTGCTTTATTCCGTATATCTCCTCAGGCGAGACACCCAGCTTGGCGGATATATCCTTGAGCCTGGATTCGTCGTCCTTGGTAGCTATAGTCTTGAAATAGCCGCTCTTTGGGCAACTCTGTTGGCAAAAAGCCTTAAGGCTATCCAAGAGCTCCACCTTGGAAATCGTGCTGTCCGGCGAGGCCACAAAAACGCTTTTGACCATGAATCTCCTCCTCACAGAGAGAAAAACCTAAAATTTTGGTAAGTTTTTTCTGCTTTTTAAAATTTCATAAGCCCCGCGCCCTTTTTGGGCGCGGAATACCATTAAAACTTGGAAAACTGCCTCTCCCTTATAGCAAATCAGCCCCTGTTTGTCCATTTTGAAAAGCTCGCGGCTTGGGCATTTTCTTAGCCTCTATAGAGTTTTTTCATAAGCTCCCACGCTAGATTGGACCCTCGGCGCCTCTTCCAAGATATGGCTAAAACCAAGAAAGGGCCCTCTGCTATCTTAGGCCTAACTTAGGGATCAAAGAGGGCCTCCAAGGGCTAAGTGGTCAGGCCCTGGGCGATGTGACTTAGGGACACAAGAGCAAAAGTCCTAAATTATTAAGCGGCTTTAGAAAATCGCTTTACAAACGTGAAAAAAAGAGGCACTATAACTTAAGTATATATTAAATCTTAGAAAGATCTAAATATAGTAAATATAGATAACTATATGTTAATTTTTAAATATAGTT
>JAITJT010000091.1 GCA_031278795.1 Deltaproteobacteria bacterium
AGCTACAAATCTACAAAGTTACAAAACAACAAGGCTACTTGGCTACTTGGCTACTTGGCAACTAGAGGAACTAGAAAGATGTGCGGCAGATTCACCTCCTATGAAGAGGATGGCGAGGAGAGTAAAAAGAGTAAAGACAGCGTCTCCAAGCTAATTGACGAGGCGAGCGCGCTCTATCTTGAGAGCCCTAACCACGGTAAGCTTAAGACCAAGGGGGAGGTTTTTCCGACGGATATAGTTCCTATCTTGGTGAACACCTCCCAAAATGACAAAGTCAAGCTGAAGGCCGAAATCATGTACTGGGGATATCCTGGTTTTCCGGACTATAAAAAACCAGGAAGTAAACCCAGACCGCTCATAAACACCAAAGGCGAAACCGCGCTCAAGCTTAAGACCTGGAAGGACTCCTCATTAAACAGGCGCTGCATAGTCCCCACCGGCGGTTTCTACGAG
The DNA here is from genome assembly GCA_031278795.1 of Deltaproteobacteria bacterium. The sequence goes on from JAITJT010000091.1 coordinate 454, forward strand.
TGGTCACACCACGACCCCAAAAAGAAGATTAAATACCTCTTCAAGCTCCCCCGCCACCGGGGCCTCTTTTTGGGAGGCATCTACAAGGAGTTCAAGGACGAGGAAGGATTGAGCTTTCCGCATTTCTCCATTGTGACGGTTGCCGCCAACGACTCCATGATAGAGATCCACGACCGCATGCCCCTAATCCTTCTTAAGGATGACTTCCCAAGTTGGCTAGGTGAGTCCTTAGACTATCAAGAACTCTTCACCAGAAACTCCGTGGCGCTTTCCAAAGCAGCCGCTTGATGTTTTAATCTAATCTTCTTAAAGGCGGTCTTCCATGGGCGAGTCAAAAGAGAGACGCTTCAACACTTTGGGCCCCGTGGATCCATCCAGGCACTTTTGTATACCCGTAACCGAGAGGATACCCGGGATCGTGGAGAGGATTGAAAGCGACTCCTTCCTCATTTTGGACGGCCACTCCCTCACGGGCAAGACCTCGGCTTTATTATCCCTTAGAGATGAGATCCAAAAAAGGGGAAACCTCAACGCCCTCTACGTCTCCTTGGAGGTCTTGGACGGTATAGCGGAGCGAGACGAGGCCACCAGAATCATAGCCGAGTGCCTGGACACCTCTCTTTCCATGTCCGGTGATAAAGAGCTTAGCGATTTTAAGATAGACGTGGACGGGAAAAATCCATCGCTAAGGGTTTACGCGGCCCTTACGCAACTAAAGAAGGCCTCCAAGCTTCCCCTGGCCATATTATTCGACAAGTGCCAAGCGCTATCATTTGAGATACTGGTTAGCTTTCTCCACCAGATAAGAGACGGCGTGGAGCAAGGAACTGGAAACTTTCCCAGTTCCATTGTCTTAACCTCTTTAAAAACCCCAGGCTGCGTGAGCATGGAAACAAAGGGGGAAGAGCCCCGCGACAGGGAGGCTATCCTCTTCAAGCTCCCGGCTGAAAAGATTGAGCTCAAAAACTTCAGCTCATCCGAGATTGAGGAGCTCTTCCGGCAGCACACGGACCTAACGGGCGTAAAGTACGAAAAATCCGCCTTAGATGAGATCCTCTACTTCACTGACGGCCACCCCTATCTGGTATCGGCCATTGGCCAAGAGCTAACAGAGTCACTCAAGGACTCCTCCACTCTGGTCACCCGCGCGGAAGTTGATCAAGCGGTGGCTAACATCAAGAAAAAGCCGGAGCTCTACCTGGAATCGCTATTTAGGCACCTCAAGGAAGCCAGGGTCAGGAAGGTGATGGAGAGCGTCATCCTGGGACTCCCCTCCCTTCCGGAGGATGTAACGGACGAGGATCTATCTTTCGTGAAAGAGCAGGGACTACTCTCGGTGAAGGATTCCAGCCTGGCTCCAGCCAATCCCATATTCCGGGACGAGATGATGGTCTACCTCACCAAGCTCCTCATCCTGGGCCTCCCCAAGGACCTGGAGCACCGCTTCGCCACAGATACCCTGGACATGAACGCCATCTTAAAATCCTTCCAGCATTTCGTAAAAGAGCAGTCCCTAAGGATCATGAGCCCCTACGGCTACCACCGGGCCGGAATGTATCTGCTTCTCCAGGCCTATCTCCAGAAGATAGTGGGCCACAAGGGCGAAATCATCAGGGAATACGCCTTGGGGAGGCAAAGGATGGACCTCTTAGTGCTCTGGAACAAAGCCAGCTTCCCCCTCACCTTGGAGCTCAAGGGCAGCCAGGAGACCTTGAAAGAGAGCCTGCGCTCCATGGTGGTCTATATGGAGCGCTTCAAGACCAAGGAGTCCTGGCTATTGGTCCATGACGAGGGCCCCACCACCGATTGGGAAAAGAAGCTCTTCTTCCACTCCGAGAAAGGCAAGAACGACCTCACCATTAACGTGGTGGGCATTTAAACCCCTAATAAATCCCTTTCCTCCAAAAAGTATTCCCCTCAACCCCTTAGCCTCCAGTTACTTTTTGCAAAATTCCCACTCTCCAGCCTCTCCACCCTCTTCCACCTCTTCCTCAAAAAAAAATCACCGCCACCTATGCCCGTTTAAGAAAACCAGCCCACCCCAAGAAAAGAGAAAAAAAGCGCTTGACAAGCTAATTTGGCTGTGGTTAAATTAATTAAGCTATTAATTAATAAAAAAAATGGAGGCCCCATGCATAGCATCGAGAAAAGAAGGCCAGGAAGGCCCCCCAACGGCGGGAAAAGTGAGGAGCCCAAACTCAAGGACAAGATTCTCAAAGAGAGCATACTGGTCTTAAGTGAAAGGGGCATCCCCAACTTCTCCCTAAAGGAGGTGAGCAGAAGGGCCCAGATCACCCCGGCGGCCATCTACTACTACTTTGGCAACAAAAAGGCCTTAATATACGCGGCCCTTGATAACTATCTCTTGCCGCTCATGCAGACCTTTTTTACCGCCATGGGCGATAAGGACAAGGATCCTGAGGAGACCGTGCTGGGGCTTCAGGACGCCATCCTTACCGCCGCCAAGAACGCCCCTTGGTTTCTGGCGCTGTGGAGCCGGGACATAAGCTCAGTAAACGCTACCTTACCTAGCTACCTGAAGGCCAGAATAGATACTAATGACCTCTTTAGATTCATAGATAAGATAAGACAGGGGCAAAAGGATAAAACCATAAACATAGGTATCGTTCCGGAGATGGCCTACATCTCCGTCATAGCCACCACGCTCTTGCCGCTGGTCATTCAACCTACCTGGGAAAAGTTCTTTAATTTTAATATCGAGCCCCAGAGCATGGAAAGGCACGTGAAAACCATCGCCAGGAATGGATTTCTCACGCGCGCGCCTCTCGCGCCAGATGAGAGCGACACTCGCCATAAAAAAACTCCAAAGGCTAACTCGTAAAGATTTTAGACAATAAAATTCTTTTTTAGCCAATAAAAATCCTCACTAATAGCACGCTATCCTCACAGAGCCAATATAAACCTAAAGTAGGAAGAACCAAGCATTCAGCATGACCGAAACTCCCAACAAACAGATGCCACCGGAAAAAAAGGGCCCAAGGGCCGTGTTCAAGGCCCTTCTGGTATTCGCGTTAATCGGGCTTATAGCCTTTCTCTATTGGTTTTTTGTTAACCGGGGCACAATTTCCACGGATGACGCCTACACCACCGGAAACATCGTGCGCATCTATCCCCAAACCAGCGGCACCGTGGTGGAAATCTTGGCCGACAACACCCAGAGCGTTAAGAAAGGTGAGGTGCTGGTGCGCCTGGACGTGACTGACGCCACCCTCGCCCTGGAGAAGGCTGAAAACAACCTAGTAAGCGCCACCCGGGCGGTCGCCAGCAGGCTCTCCCAGAGGGATAGCCTGAGGGCCCAGGTGGTGGCGAGCGAGAGGCAGCTGGAACTAAGTCAAGCCGACTACGACAGACGCCGCAAGCTAGCACCAGGGACCTCCATCACCCGCGAGGAGCTGGAGAGCTACCGGGTCCAGGTGGAGGTGGCCAAGGCCACCCTGGATGCCCAGAAGGCATCCCTGGAGGCCTCCAACCGCTTGATTGGCCTTGACTCCCCAGAGAAAGACCCCGCCATCCGCCTGGCCGCGTCCGAGCTACTTAGCGCCTGGCTCAATCTGGAGCGCACCAGCATCAAGAGCCCGGTTAACGGAAGGGTGGCCAGGCGCTCGGTGCAGCTGGGAAACCAGGTGAGCCCGGGCAGCCCCCTCATGATGGTGGTGGGAGACACTGAGCTCTGGGTGGATGCTAACTTCAAGGAGAGCCAGTTGTCCAAGGTGAGGCCGGGCCAAAGGGCCGAGGTACGGGTGGACATGCTGGGAGGCGCTAAAACCTTCCAGGGCGTGGTCGCGGGCCTGAGCCCGGGGACGGGTAGCGTATTTTCCCTGCTCCCCACGGAAAACGCCACGGGTAACTGGATAAAGGTGGTGCAGAGGGTGCCGGTTAGGGTCTTGATCGAAAGCGGTCAAAGTGGCGGCTCCCCTCCCCTCATCCTGGGGCTCTCCTGCCACGTCAAGGTCTACGTGGACGAGACGGTAAGATCCTCTCCTCCATCCACGTGGAACTACGAAAGCGACGCCCTTCAGGTGGACATGAAGACTAAGACCCAAGACATCGAGCGGACCATAGAGAGGAACCTCTCCTTTCCAAAAGGAGAGCTAAGAGCCGGAGAGCTAAGGTGAGCGCCGCTCCCCCAAGTAGCGGCTACGAGAGGGCGCCTCTTTCCGGGCACAAGCTGGCGCTCCTCACCATGTCCCTATCCATCGCCACCTTTATGCAGGTGGTGGACACCACCATCTGCAACGTGGCGGTTCCCACCATAAGCGGAAACTTAGGCGCCAGCAACTCCCAGGGCACCTGGATAATCACCTCCTACGCGGTCGCCAACGCCATCGCCCTTCCCCTGACCGGCCGCCTGGCCCAGCGCCTGGGCGAGGTGAGGCTCTTCCTCTTATCCACCGCACTATTCACCCTAACTTCCTTTTGCTGCGGCATTTCCCCCAATCTTAGCTCCTTGGTTTTCTTCCGGATTCTACAAGGCGCCACAGGCGGGCCTATGCTTCCCCTGGCCCAGTCGCTGCTCTTGACCAACTACCCCAAAGAGAGGCGCTTTATGGCGCTGGCCTTCTTTTCCATGATGATCTCCACCGCGCCAATCTGCGGGCCCATATTGGGGGGCTACATGTCGGACAACTTCCACTGGAGCTATATCTTTTTCATAAACGTACCCTTTGGCGCCTTGGTTTTCATAGTAGCTAAAATCGCGCTCTCCGGAAGGGAGTCCCCCCTCTCCAAAGTCCCAATGAGCGCCGCGGCCTTCGGCTTTCTGGCCCTGGGGGTGGGCTCTTTCCAGATATTCCTGGACAAGGGCCGGGAGCTGGACTGGCTCAACTCCAACTTCATCATGGCCTTAGGGGTATTTACGGTTATTGGACTTACGCTCCTCATAGTCTGGGAGCTCCACTCGGATAATCCCCTCATAGACCTGAGGCTATTTAAGTACCGCAACTTCAGCGTGGGCGTAATCCTCATAAGCCTAGGCATGATGCTCTATCTGGGCACGGTGGTGCTCCTTCCCTTACTCCTCCAGACCTGGTACGGCTACACCGCCACCTGGGCCGGTTTGGTCACGGCGCCCGTGGGGCTCTTGCCCATCGTGGTCACGCCCATATTGGGGCGTTTCGGGGCCAAAATCGACCTGCGCCTGGTCATAACCCTGGGATTTATGGTGTTCGCTCTGTGTATGTTCATGCGCGCCAAGTTCAATCCGGACATCATCAGCGTAAGATTCGTGGTGTTTCCCCAGTTCATCCAGGGCTTCGCCCTGGCCTTCTTCTTCGTGCCCATAATGAGCCTGGCCTACATGGGGCTCGCCCCGGCCAAAATGGCCGCGGCCTCGGGGATCTTCAACTGCATTAGGGTTCTCTTTATGGGCATAGGCACCTCTCTGGCCTTAACCTTCTGGGACAAGCGCGAGGCCCTCCACCACACGAGGCTGGTGAGCCACATAGACGGCGTAAGCGCCAACTCCGTGGAGGCTATGAACTCCCTAAGCAGCTTGGGACTCACCCAGGAGGAGGGTTTGGCGATGCTCGTGAGAACCATCACCAAGAACTCTTACGTCCAGTCGGCAAACGAGATATATTTCGCCTCCGGCATCTGCTTTGTGGTAATGATAGCCATAATCTGGATAGCTAAAAACACCAAAGAGAGAGCTATTACGTAAAAAGTCCCGCCCAACAATCTAGGCGGGACTTTATTTATGTTACAAGCTAGTGAGATAAGAGATAAACTTAGGTGTTTCCATCTAACAAGTGAGAGCGCTAAAAATAAGGCCTTGCTAAAATCTAGTTTACGCTTTGAGGTTTCCCTGGATAAGGGCGTTTAAGATATCCCTGTTCAATATAACGATATAGGGTTTCTCCTCTTTAATGGCGTTTTTGCCTTTCAAGAAGGTAAGGGCGCGCGACACGGTCTCAGGCGAGGTTCCTATGAATGAGGCCAGCTGGCCTTTGCTGAAGTTCAGCTTAACCCTACCCGACACCTCTTCATGATTGAGTATGAAAGAGGCGAGCCTGGCCGGCGCCTCCTTTATGGTACGCGACTCGAAAAGGTGGGCGAAATCTGCCAGTTTCAAAGCCAAGAGGCTCAAGAAGTTCTGGGCTAGTTTCATATTATCTTGAACGATAAGTCGCAACTTATCCCCAGGGAAAAAATACGCAGCGGACTTGTCCAGGCACTGGGACGTGGAGGGATAGCCGTGATCCAGGAATATTCCCGCCTCGCCAAAGGAGTCACCCGGCAAAAGCACCCTCAGGAGCTGCTCTTTCGCGCCATTGCCCGAGACAAAGATCCTGACCTTGCCCTCTACTAGCACGTAGAGGCCATTACCAGGTTCGCCTCTGTTGAATATGACCTGACCTTGCTGAAATCTTTTGAAAATGGATATTTGCAAAAGAGCTTCAGACTCGTGATGTTCAAGGCCATGAAAAAAAGAGGCTGATTTTATAATTGGGCTAAAATCGTCCTGAGTCATTTACGGCCTCCTTTTCCGCCGTTTTATAATTTAGGTTGTTACAAACCCAAGATGAGATTAGCACAGATTTTTTTAAAAAAGAACACATAAATAAAAAAAAATTGCGCAATACTTACAAGTATTAAAGGAAAACTAGCGAAAGAAAATATATTTCATTTAAATAATTTTTTTTGTGATTTTTCTTTTTAAATTACGCATAAAATTTGACGCGGATCAAAAATTTGAAAATTGAATTAAGTCAAGCATTTTGAAAGCTACTAAAAATAGCTGTTAAATCTGGATAAAAACTTATAATTAAAAATCCCACCCCATGATATACGCAAAACTAAAAGAGCTAAGTTTAAATAGATTTGGGAAACAAAAGAAGAAAAAAATAAACAAGGAATAAATATAAAGATGAAATCTCTCTTTCTACGCTGATATTTCAGTGATTTTTTTAAGTTGATGGCCCTATCTTATACCATAGCTCTGTATAAGCGAAAATCTCCTCTTTAAATTTACCAAAAAATTTCTTGGCACACGATGTCTTAAAAAAAAACTCTTTTAGGTAAATAATGATTAGTGAAATATTTCAAAAAATAAAGAAGCTTCTTAATTTTGGGGGGAGTGTTTAAACTATACACGGCAAAAAAATTCCATAAATACAGAAAAAACCACCACATATGGGATAAAAACGTTATAATCACGTATTGAAATGATAGCATCCTGAAAACGTAGTTGCGTGATACATAAGTGATAAGGCATAAATATTATTTTTTCCATAGAGATGAGCATAGCGCTGACCATAGCGCTGACCATAGAGCTGACCATAGTACTGAGAAATTTTTGCGGCGCCTGGGTATAATTTTTAAAAATTTTCGCCACAAGGAAACACTTGAGTTAAGGAAACGCTAAAATTTAATGATTAAAGCCTCTTAATATTTCTAGACTATCGCATGATTTCTAGAAGGTATTGGTAATTTAAAAAGACAAAAAATAAAATGCTTAGAAGTCTAAAAATTTCAAATGAACTATTTCGAATTTTGCCTCTAAATTACGAAAACAAAAAAGGGAAAGCCCGAAACTAATAAACATTTCAGAAAAAGCCTTTTCCTCATGCGTCTCTCCGCCTAAGATAAATAATTGATAGAGGATTCCTCTGGGGCGTAAAAACACTTTTTGGAGTACGCAGTTTTTGGTCACGCATTATATGCATAAGTTTTAAGACATTCCCAGATCTAGTTATATTTCAGAAATTGTGTCTTATTAATGTGCTCGTAGCTTAGGTACTTATTAGGACTTATGCACTTTACATTTTGCCCTTTCCATAGATTCGTCTAAAAAATATCTAGAGGAATAATTGCTAAAACTAGTTCTGGAAATTTTAAAAAAATTATTTCTAGGCATATTGCTCTTTGCCTTCTCTTAGCGCAACTATGATAAGCCCCTAAATAATTGTCAAAAAGAGAGCAACAATTAAGTGTCAGCGTTTCCACCCAAACGTTCCCCCGGCGTTTCCATATGGGTATAAGCCAAAAATGCCAAACAGTCGCCTGAAGGAAAGATACTTTTATTACACTTTAGCTCCTTTCCCCCTTTCCCCCTTTCCCCCTTTCCCACCTTTCCACGCAGGGTGATTCCCGCAACACTTGATGCTAAGTTCAAGGCGAGCTCTTTCAAAGCAGTCCCAAGAGGCAGCCCTTGTTCATAATTTATCGATTAACGATATTATTTACAAAACTATTGCAAGCCCCCCTAGGATATTTCTACAGAGTCTTTGAGAAAGGTAGAGCGAAATAAAAAAATCCGCGACATAAAGCCCCGGCATTTAGTTATATTTAGAATTTAAACACTATATATGGCGCGCCAGGAAGGACTCGAACCTTCAACCTTCAGCTTAGAAGGCTGTTGCTCTATCCATTGAGCTACTGGCGCGAAGTTAAAATCAATATTTAGTTAGTATAAAATCAACATGGCCAGGTGTTGCGGCCATTTCATGAAAAAACTTGATGATGCCCTGGGCCTGGGTGTACTTGGTAATGAGACCAATCTGGTTGATAGTCACCCCGTTTGCCAGGGCTTTTTTTGTGAGCTCCGGAAGGTTATCCGGGAAGGTGTAGAGGCTGATGCGCTTGTCGGTGACCTCACCCACGGTCAAAAAGACCCCCTTCTCGCCCTCGGGCTGGAACTGGATGATGAAGTGCCTATCGTCTAGCCTCTCCATGGAGATCTTCAATACAGCGTTCTTGTCGGTGCTCACGGCCGTGAAGCTGTTGGTGAACTTAGTGTCTTTGATGGTGAGGGTGGCCCCCTCCTCGTCCTTCCAGCGGCCGCTTAGCTTGGGGATGACGCCCTTTTCCAGGTCTCTTTCCTTTAAAAAGGGCCTGTTCATGGTGAGGAAACAGCCCGAGGCGAACGCCGTTAGCACCAAGGTAAGGATACACAGTTTCAGGGCCTTCTGGAGGCTATCTAAGCCAGTGGAAATCTTAGGCATCTTTCATAAATCCCCCCAAGCATCTTTAAGCCACTATCGATAAATATACCTATTCCTTAAAACTTCAAGCCCAATCTAACTTCCCAGCACGTCTCCATAAGAGTAGTAGCCAGGCTCCCGAGTCGCAATCCACTTGGCGGCCTTGAGAGCCCCTTCGGCAAAGGCGTCCCGGGTCTGGGCCCGGTGGGTGAGCTCCAGAACCTCGCCGGGGCCCGCGAATATCACCGTGTGCTCGCCAATGATGTCACCTCCGCGGACGGCCATTATCCCTATCTCGTCTTTCCCCCTGGGGCCAGGGGTTCCGGATCTCCCGAATACATGGGCCTTGTCCGGATCCAGGCTGCGCGCCTTACATAGGGTCTCGTAGAGCTTCATGGCGGTGCCGCTGGGGGCGTCCTTCTTGCGGTTGTGGTGGGCCTCCACTATCTCAATGTCATAGGCGTCTCCTAGGCTTTCGGCGGCAAGGGAGGCCAGGCGGTAGAGGAGGTTGACCCCGGTGGACATGTTGGGGGCCACGAGTATGGCTAGCCTCTGGGAGGCCTCCCTTAGCTGGGTGCTAATGACATCGTCTATGGCTGTGACCCCAATGACCGCGGCAAGCCCCAGGACGTCCGCGTCCACTATGTTTTTGGATACTCCCATGGGGGAGGAAAAATCCAAATAGACCTTAGCCCCCTTGGCGGCCTCCGGAAAGCTTGCTGTTAGCTTGATTCCTAGAGTGCCTACTCCGCAAAGCTCACCTAGGTCCTTTCCCAAATCGGGCGAGTCCGGCCGCTCCAGGGCCCCCACCAGCTCCAAGTCTGGATCCTTGTGGATGAGCTCCATGAGGCGCCTACCCATGCGGCCGGCGGCCCCGGCCACCATGATCTTAGTTTTATCGGCCATCAGTTAAGTAAACCCCACTCTTTCACAACTTGAGTTATTTTCTGGCTAACAATCTCAGAGGGTGGAAGCAGAGGAAGGCGCATGTCCTTGGTCATGCTGCCGGTTAGGGACATGGCGTATTTTATGCCAATGGGATTGGTCTCCAAAAAGAGGGACCGGAAAAGTGGTAGCATCTTGAAAAATAGCGCCCTGGCCTCCATGAGCTTCCCTTCCTTCCAGTTCTTCCATAACTCGGCCATGGGCCCGGGTATAAGATTGGCGGCGACGGATATTACGCCTTTCCCGCCCACGCTCCATAGGGGAAGAGAGAGCGCGTCGTCACCGGAGCTAACCAAAAAGTCCTCACCTGTTAGCTCAATTGTGCGAATCATCTTGTTGAGATCACCCGTGGCCTCCTTTACCCCCACTATCTCAGGGATCTTAGCTAGCCTGGCGATAGTCTCCGGAAATATCTCAACCCCGCAGCGGCTGGGGATGTTGTAGAGGATTATGGGTAGAGGGGCTTCCTTGGCCACAGCGGCGAAGTGCTGATAGAGGCCCTCCTGGGTGGGCTTGTTGTAGTAAGGGGAAACTAAGAGTAGTCCGTCCACCCCGGCCACTTTGGCGTCCTTGGAGAGGCCAATGGCCTCCAAGGTGGAGTTGGAGCCGGTTCCGGCTAAAACCGGAACCCTTCCCTTCACCTCGTCCACGGTCACCTCTATCACCTTCTTGTGCTCCTCATGGCTCAAGGTGGGAGACTCCCCGGTGGTTCCGCAGGGAAGCACCGCGTTTACCCCACCATCAATTAGGTAGTTGATATGCCGCCTCAGGGCGTCCTCGTCCACCAAGCCGTTTTTGAAGGGCGTGACCATGGCCGGTATTATTCCGGAAAAAAGTGAATTCATGGAAAAAACCTCGGGGTATGGATCTTGTGTTTTAGCTTATATGTACCCTTTGAAGCCACAGAACCTGGAAATTATGAAGATGCCTTACGCTAATTTAAGAGACCGGAGAATTGTGTTAAGGACGCATGGGTGGAGAGTTCCCCTGTTAAGGTTTCGGGAACACCATACTTAAGTCTCCGGTCTCAGCTAAATTATACCCTAAATCAAGGCTGAAAATTCCAAAAATGACTCTGGGGGATTTTCCCTTCCACAAGGGCCCTCTGGCCCTTGTGGAAGACAAAAGCCGCGAAATAAATAATAAACTACTTCCTGGAAGGATCCTGCTTCAGGGCATCTTGACCCAAGGTGCCCGAGAAGATGAAGCGCACGGCCCCTTCCAGGTAGACCTCCTTGGGGTTATCGGCCTCTCCCACGAAACGCACCCTCAGCTCCTCACCGCCTCTGGTCTTACACAGTATGGAGTTCCCCTCCACGTAACCATTGGCCGCCGACAGAAGAGCCGAGGCGGTGACGCCGGTGCCGCAGGCAAAGGTCTCGTCCTCCACCCCTATCTCATAGGTGCGCACGTCAATTGTGTCTTTGTTGATTATCTTCACAAAGTCCACGTTGGCCCCGGGGCTAAAGGAGGGGTGCCGACGAATGAAACGCCCGTATTTGTACACATCCACCTTGTCCAGATCGTCCACCCAGGTGACCGCGTGGTTCACCCCGGTGTTTATGCGGTGGTAGGTCTGGGAGAAGCCGTCGATGTCTATCATGGCCACGCCGTCCGGGCGCCCTATCTTGGGAAGGCGCACGCTCACGTAGTCGCCATCCACCTTGGCCTTGATGTCTCCGGCCTTGGTCTTGAAGGTCATCTCGGCCGGGGCTATGTGGTTGTTGTGGGCCAAATGGGCCGCGCAGCGGCTGGCGTTTCCGCACATGTCCGCCTCCGACCCGTCGGAATTGAAAAAACGCACCGCGAAGTCCACGTCATTGGGGCCCTCGGATATGAAAACCACCCCGTCCGCCCCCACGCCGTATTTTGGCCTGGATATGAGGCGGGCGAGTTTGGGGAGATCCTGCTCGGCCGGCTGGCTGTCCCAGGAGTCGATGATGACGAAATCATTACCGTGGCCGCTGTATTTAAAAAAGTTGATTGACATAAATATTTAACCCTTCTAGCGAAAAAATCAATTAAGTTCAAAAATCAAAATAAAATGAAAAAGACCAAAAACCAAAGGCCAAAGACAAAAGGCCAAAGAGCGAAAAAGAAAAATCCTAGACGAAAGTTTATGGAAAAATAAACAAAATACCACGAAATTAGTTAAAAATCAATCTTTTTTAGAGCTCCTTATATATAAAAGTGGATTGAAAATTGAAAATAGTAACAAAATATGCCCTTGACAGAGGGCTCGCGCTCTCTCTCAAGGGCAGAGTATATCCTTTTTATCAGATTTTATTCAACTGGCTCAGGTGTTCGCCCCGGATTAAATCCTCGTAACTCTCCCTCTCCCTGATGACCTGGTAGTTGGAGCCGTATACCATGACCTCGGCCGCCCTGGGCCTGGAGTTGTAGTTGGAGCTCATGGAGAAACCATAGGCCCCGGCCCCGCATACGGCCACGTAGGCCCCCTTGTGCATCTGGGGCAGCATCCTGTCCTTGGCCAAAAAATCCCCGGACTCACACACCGGCCCCACCACCTGGGCCTTGGAGATGGTCACGTTGGCGTTTTGCTTAAGAGGCAGTATCTGGTGGTAAGAGCCGTAGAGGCTGGGTCGGATGAGGTCGTTCATGGCCGCGTCCACTATCACAAAGCGTTTGAGCGGGGTTTTTTTGTTGTAGAGGACCTTGCTTAGTAAAACGCAGCTGTTTCCCACCACCGAGCGCCCGGGTTCCAGGACCAAGGTCAAATCCTGAATCCCGGAGGTGGCCTTGATGATGGTCTGGGCGTATTCTTGGACCGTTGGTGGCTCCTCGTCGTTATAGCGGATCCCCAAGCCCCCTCCAATATCCAGGTAGCGTATGCTGTGGCCCTCCCGGCGCAGCTCTTTCACCAGATCCGCTAAGATCTCCATGGAGTCCTTGAAGGGGAGAAGCTCAGTCAGCTGGGAGCCTATATGGCAGTCTATGCCTATGACCTTGAACCAGGGGTTCTTCCTGGCCTCGGCGTAGAGCTTCAGGGCCTCCTCCCGGCTCACCCCGAACTTGGTCTCCTTTAAGCCCGTGGCGATGTAGGGATGGGTCTGGGGATCCACGTCCGGGTTCACCCTAAAGGCGATCTGGGCCACCTTCTCGCGCTCCTGGGCTATCTCCGCCAAAACCCCCATCTCGTCCGCGGACTCCAGGTTGAACATGAAGATCTCGGCCGCCAAGGCCGCCTCCAGCTCCTCGCGGCTCTTGCCCACCCCGGAGTAGACAATACGCCTAGGCGAGATACCGGACTTCAAGGCCCTAAAGAGCTCGCCACCTGAGACAATGTCCGCTCCCATGCCCTTCTCGGCCACCAGGCTAAGAAGGGTCAGGTTGGAGGCCGCCTTGACCGAGTAACAGATGAGGTGCCTAACACCTTGGAAGGCCGCCTCCAAGGCTGATAAGCTCTCCATGAAGGCCGCCATGCTATAGACAAAACAGGGTGTGCCCACTTTCTCGGCCACCTGCTCCAAAGAGACGTCCTCGGCGTAGAGCGTGTTTTCCTTATATTTAAAAAAGTCCATAAAATGAGATTCGCTTTTTATTCACGTTAAATTTTTAAATAAGCTCGTAAGAGCCTTAATTTAGGCCAAAGACAGATCTATCATGCTTTAAACAAAAAACCCTAAGATTTCCAGCATCTCCATAAAAACCCCTCAATACCCCAAATCCCTCAGATCCGGCCTCTCCACGGGGGTTTCCTCACTTTCCACCTCCACTCTGGCCTCAGGTGACGGGAGGCTCTCGTTCCCCCTAGGGGAGTTGTCCACGGCCGTCACCTGGTAGCGGTAATCAGTGCCCGGGCTAATGTCTTTATCCAGGTAGCTAAGCCCGGTGATGAGCCCTCCTATGGGCTTGAAGCTTCCGTCATCCCCAATCCTACGGTAGAGGCGGTAGCCCTTGATGTCGTCATCTTGGCCTAAGCCCTCCCATTTGAGGAGGATGCCCTCGGGCGCCAAGGCCGCGTCCAGGTAGGCTATGGGCCTGGGTGGGAGCTTGTCCTCCACGGTAACGCTTAGCTCCGGGCTCCAGGGCCCCGGGGCCCTCCCCCCACCCTGGGTGAGCACCTTGCGGCCCCGGTAGATGTAGGTGTTACCGTAGGCGACGTTTAAATCCAGTGCCGAGGACCCCTCCACCGGTAGCTTACTGAAAGGCCCTTGATCGCTCTTCCTCTCTATCTCCACCGCCTCGTCAGCGTGGAGCTTATTAAAGTAGAGCCTCACCACCCGGTCGTCCACCGCCGCCCTGAATCCCGAGAGCTCCCCCGGGGATCCTATGGCGTAGACCGTCACCTCGGACCAGGAATCCGGATGCACCTCGCCCCTCCCTGAATAGGCGGCCACCTGGAACCTGTATACCCGGCCCTCCTTTAAGGTGCTGGTGTAATAATAGGGCCCCGGGTTGACCAGCAGCCCAGGCGGGGGCGGCTGGGCATAGACATCTTCCACCTTCCGGAAAAAGGAGGGGCAGCCCGAGCAGAAGTCCTCACGGTCGTAGTCAGCGGCGCGCACCTCGAAGTAGGATAGGGACTGCAGAGGGCGGCCGGCCATGTTTTCATCAGGCGCCATCCACCTGAGCGTAAGCTTTCCGTCCGCGTCCAGCTCCTCGGTTAGGTCCAGGACCTTACCCGGAAGGGTAACCATCTCCGGGTAAGGGTGCGTTTTAACACCGCAGCCCAAAAACAACACCATTATAAAGCTTACCAGAACCGGAAGCATTACTCTAGCGGCTATTTTAGGAAAATGCTGGCTCTTTACATAAAAATAAGGCTCTCCCATGAGTCTCCTTCTGGCGCTTTTATAAAAA
>JAITJT010000092.1 GCA_031278795.1 Deltaproteobacteria bacterium
GGCAGCTCCTCTTTGGCGGGGATGTCCACCCCATAGGCGCAGACCATGTTGCCACCCAGCCTCTTGGCCTCGTAGAGGGCCTCGTCGGCCCTGGCTATGAGCATCTGGAGTATCTCCTGGGTGTCCATGCCGGTGAAGGTGTCGTCCTGGGTGATGGAGGCGGCGCCTATGCTTATGGTGAGGGGGTCGCGGCAGTTGGGGGACGGGTCCGGCCTGGCGGAGAGGACCTTCTTCAAGCGCTCGCCTATGTCGATGGAGTCGTTTATACCCGTCTGGGGGAGTAGGAGCACGAACTCCTCCCCTCCGTAGCGCGCGAAGATGTCGGTCTTACGCTGCAGCTCGGTTACGACCTTGGTGGTGTGCACCAGGGCCGAGTCTCCGGCTATGTGGCCAAAGGTGTCATTGAAGCGCTTGAACTTGTCCAAATCCATGATGAGGAGCGAGAGCTCATCCCCCCGGCGCCGGGTTAGCTCCACCTCCCTAGCCCCGGCCTCGTTGAAGTAGCCGCGGTTGTAGATCTTGGTGAGCGGGTCGTGGAGCGCCAGCTCGCGGTAGTTGCGCTCGCTGGCCTTAAGGGCCGCCTCCACCTGGTCGCGGCGGCGTATCTCCCTTTTGAGCTCCTCGGCCATGTTGGCGAGCTCTTCCTGCTTCAACCTCAAATCGTGCTCATGCTGGGCCAAAGACGAGGTCATGAGGTTAAAGGCCTCGGAGAACTCCCCCATGAACTCCACCTTGTGGGAGAAGTCGCCGGAGGCCGCAACCTTGAACTGCCAGGCCAAATGGGTGAGGTTGGCCAAAATGGCTTTCAAGTTACCGGAGGTGGCGCCTTTTTTCACCACCCTTAGATCCAGCTCGCCCTTGGCGAAATTTTCCAGGGCGTGTTTTATTTCGCTGGTGTGCTGGAAAAGGGAGATGAAGGTGTCCCACTTGGCGTATTCTGGAGGGAGGATAGGGGTCTTATGATCCATTATCACCTTTTCCAGAAACTTAAACATGGATTCAGCTTCAGCTCTGGTAAAGGTGTTGAGCCTATTTTTTTTGGGGCTGTCTTCCACTGAAGAAGCTTCCTTTAAGCGCTCTTTGTAGTAATCCGCAAACAGATCTGGGCCTCATATTCTTCGCCTTTAAAGGCGAAGCCGCAATAAAAAAGCCTTAGTGATATTAATCGCTTGTTTAGGAAAAAGAAAGCCGTAAAACGGATGCCTTATGGAGGATCCGACACAGTAGAACAGGGCTCGTCGCCTTAGATCCTATTTGGGACAGGAACGCTTGTTTTTTGTGGGGGTTGAAAGCCTGAGGCGCGCATAACCAGACAAGTGGCTAAGCTCGCCTTGAGCGTGTTGTTTAGGGGAAAATCCCCCAGGGCTAGTTCCCTTTGCCCTTCCGCCGGAAAAATATATTCCGGCGGAAAGAGGCTTAAGGATTCTTTTGGGATACCCCGCGGCATTTAGGAGCTGGGGGCCTTCAAAACGCGTTAAATGGAGCTTACTCTCCCGCTGCCACTGGCTTGGGCTTGGCCTCGAAACGGCAGGTGCGCTCGTTGGTACACCAGCAGTCAATCTCCTTGACGTTGAAGACCCTTCCGGTGAAGGACTCCAGTATCCCGGAGATGAAGCCCTCGTCATAGACGCAGACACCGTAACCCAGCTCCGGGAGTCCAGAGCAGTCCAGATCCTCGGCCACGGTCATGATGCACTCCATGTTCTCGTTTATCTTCTCCACCTTGAAGATGCCAATGCCTATGTCCACCAAGGTGGTCTGGAGCTGCTTCACCAGGTCGTTTATGTCCGTTGGCGTGTGGTCCAGGGCGTTCTCGTAGAAGTGCTTTCCGGCCAGGTTTCCAGCTTCGTAGAAGATCTGATCCGTGGCCTCCGTGCCGTAGCGCTGCTCCAGGATGTCGCGGGTGCAGAACTGAAGGAGGCGGTAGGCCTCCAGGCGCAGCTTGGGGCCGAGATTTGGCCTGGCGGTGTCCAAATCGCCAATGAGATCCCAACTGAATTTGTATTTACGCTCTTCGCTCATTATATAAACTCCTAATTTTTGCCTTGCCTTGCAAAAGGCTGACAATCATTGATACCGCCCTGGCTGCGGTTTATCCGTAGTATTGGCTAAGTGTTTAGTATTGCCCATGAATTTTTCCTGGGCGCTATTTTGGTAAAATGCAAAAAATAGGGAGACAAAGAGCTCCCCCAGGGCAAAATTCACCAGAATCATCATAGACCACTCGCAAAATTTAGTCAAATATCCGTGTTATAAAGTCAAAGGGCCATCCAAGGGCTTTCCAAGAGCTATGCAGGGGCCCTCAAGGGCCGTAGTTCCATGGGCCTTTTCTTTGATTAAGGCGCCTACCCTACAGCTAAAACGCATTTGTCATAAGGCCCACGGGACTTTTAGATAGAGTCGCGATTTAGATTTTGCGCATAGTGCTCCATGAGTTTCCCCATGAGTTTCCCCATGAGTTTCCCCATAAGTTTCCCCATGAGTTTCCCCATGCCAGCAAGTCAAGGCTTTAGCTCCTGAACACATCTAATTGATATATTTCTAATTGATATCACTATATCCAGGGGGTCAATCCTGGAATCACGTCAAGGAGGAGGCGCCTTTAGATAACATAAAAAAGCCAAAGACAAGTGAAACTACACCTCTCCAAGGCACTTGCGGATTATCTCTTTGACATCAAGAGCATAAGAATTTTATGCAAATATCTGCCAAAGGGGCATCTCCCACTCCGGCAAAGTGCGGATAGCTTTTCGGTGAGTTTGCTACAAGGCAAGAGCTCTTTTTGGAGCCAGGGCTTAGAAAAACAAGACATTTACCCCACGCAAGGGTTAATAGCGAAAAAGAGCTTAAGAGATGGGCTTTTCGTTTAACTTAAACGAGAAGAACGGAAGATTCCATATTTTTAGAGAGTAACACCCGCTCAAAAGGTGTAGCTTAACAAAGAAAAAACTTTTTGCTAGAGAAAGTCAAAATATAAACGCATGCGATGTTTTTTAGATAGGGCATAATTTTATGCGGAACTTTTTAAAGGATAAGGATCAAAGTTTTCATTTTTTTTACAATAAATCACATGCTTGTTTGCATTTTTTCCTATGATCTCTAACACAGTGCCTGGGAATCCTTTTCATTTATAACTTAAAAAAGCCGGAGATGATCTTATTAATGTGCATCAGGCACTTTTATCAATTTATTAATCATATTTACTTATATTTGAGCTTTACGATAAGCGATCCTCCTTCCCATGCAGAATAAAAGATGTTTTACAAATGTTTAAGTTCGCAAAAGGCTTAAAAACCCCTTTCAACAAATTATTTATGGAAAAATAACACCTAGACGTAGATACAGCTTATCAGATCACAATACAGTTTAGAGGCGCCAACATTTTATTGGATATTTAGAACGACAGCTCATTAGCGTATATATCCGCTTATTATTCTTTTAAG
>JAITJT010000098.1 GCA_031278795.1 Deltaproteobacteria bacterium
TTGTGTGAGAGAGTCTATTTTTAGATTCTCTTATCTTGTCTACAATGTCTTTAATGTCTTTAGTGTATATAGCGTCTTTAGTGTCTTTAGTGTATATAGCGTCGTTAGTGTCTTTAGTGTATATAGCGTGTTTAGCGTCTTTAGCGTCTTGTATAAATCTAAATTTTAGAGACCTTCTCTTTTCTAAGGGGCCCTAAGGGCCCCTTAAAGGCTTCAAGGGGTTTTAGGCCTTAAGGCTCTTTTAGCTTTTCGCCGTTCTGGCCCTTGATATTGGCCCAGGGTTCAGGAAGCACGTAGGTGGCGCCTTTGGGGGGAATGAGGCCCTGGGGCCTAAATATCATCATGCCCACCAGGGCCGCGCCAAAGATAAGAAGCCTGAAGTTCTGGAAACCCCTAAATATCTCCGGAAGCCCCATCACCAGAAAGGAGCCCAATATTACACCCCTCTGGGACCCGGAGCCGCCCAGGATGACTATGGTGAAGAGGATTACCGATTCCCCGAAGGAGAAGGACTCAGGCGATATGGTTCCCATCCTGGCGGAGTAGATGGTTCCGGCGAATCCCGCGAAGGTGGCGCCTATGACAAAGGCCATGAGCTTGTAGTGGCTGGTGTCTATGCCAATGCCTTCGGCAGCCACTGTATCCTCTTTGATGAACTTGAGGGCCCTCCCGAATCTGGAAAATTCTAGAAAATGGAAAAGCAGAACCGTTATGGCCACGGATATCCAGATGAGGTAGAAGAAGTGGATGGGCTGGGAGATGCGCAGGCCAAAGAAGTAGGGCCTAGATATGCCCATGAGGCCGTTGGGGCCGCCTGTTAGGCCAAAGATATCATTAATTAAGGCAATGCGGATTATCTCCACTATGCCTATGGTGACAATAAGTAGGTAGTCGCCCCTTAGATGGATTATGGGTCTCGCAACTATATAGGCGAAGAGCCCGGCCGCGAAACCCGCCACCGGAAAGGTGTAGAAGATCCTCCAGCCGTAGCTAGTGTTGAGGATGGCCGTGGTGTAGGAGCCAATGGCGAAGAAGGCCGCGTGCCCCATGTTGAACATGCCGGCGTGACCCAGGATTACGTTTAAGGAAAGCGCCAAGATGGCGTAGAGGCCCACGGTGTTTAAAACCTCCAGCCAGTACCTACCCGACGCCAAGCCCGCGAGCTTAAATATAAACGGAATGGAGAAGAAGACTAAAACCCCCAAGACCTTCACCCAGATGGGGAGATCGGAGAGGATCCTCATGGGGCCCTTGGGGGAAAAAGCGCTAATCGCGCTCTCACGTCCTCTCCTTGAGCTTCCTTTTGAGTTAGAGTTTGGGGAAAGCTTTGCCGCGGGAACCCCACTAAGGTCACTTTCCCGCATTGGGAGAGTGCCTTGGGGATCTTTTAGGGAAATGGAGAGCTTGGGAGGGCCCTCCACCGGAGGGCCCTCCTCTTCTCCTAGCACTTTGGGCTCAATATCCTTTGAATTCTTATCCATAAGGCTCAAAGCTTCTCCGCCACTCTCTCCGGAAGGAGGCCGGTGGGGCGCGCCACCAGGATCATGATGAGCACCACGAAGGTAAGGGCATCCTTCCAGGCGACCGATATGTAGGCCGCGCCCAAGGCCTCCACCAGACCCAAGAGGAGTCCTCCCACCATGGCGCCCTGGATGTTTCCTATGCCTCCAATGATTGCGGCGGTGAAGGCCTTGAGGCCGTAGAGTTGGCCCATGTAGAAATTAATCTGGCCGTAATACAAGCCCACCATGAGGCCGGCCAGGCCCCCTAGGGCCGGGCCTATGATGAAGACCACGGAGATTACGTGGGAGACGTCCACCCCCATGAGCTTGGCCGCCCCCTGGTCTATGGCCGCGGCCCTGATGGCCATGCCCATGCGGGTGCGGTGGATGAAGAGGTAGAGGGCCAGCATGACTAAGATAGCGGCTAAGATCACCAGTAGCCTCAAAAGAGGGAAGCTCTGGCCAAAGATGTTAACTGATATGTTGGGGAGGAGATCCGCCTTATAGGCCCTGTACTGGGCCCCCCAGAGGATCATGATGGCGTTTTGCAAAAAAATGGAGGCCCCCAAAGCCGAGACCACCGCGGCTAAGCGATCCGAGTGCCTCAGCGGCCTATAGGCCACCCGCTCCAGGATGTGGCCGGCCAGGGCCACGGCGCCGGCCACGACTATGACGCTAAAGGCTATCCCCAGGAAGGTACCCAGGGGACCTGTGATGTTAAAGGTAACGAGCAGGGTGAACCCAATGAAGGCACCCAAGGTAAAGAGCTCGCCGTGGGCGAAGTTGATGAGTTTCATCACCCCGTATACCATCGTATAGCCCAGGGCTATGAGGGCGTAGATGGCCCCCACGGCGAGCCCGTTGGAGAACTGCTGGAAAAAGAATTCCATTTCTTCGTCTCTATAATCCTAAAAGCTGTGAAAAAAAATAGATCGATTAGGTATTTAAAGGCCAATAAAAGCCGCAGAGGGCATTAAAAACTAGGAGAGGCTAATATAGCTTAATAAAAGCCATAAGAAAGAGCAAAACAAAGATGTATTCGCTGGAAATATCCATGCGTAAACATGGAAAAATATTCTTAAAGCTTCTATTTAAGGACGAAATTACCCTCGTCGTCCACCTGGTAGAGCCTGTATACCTCCCCTATGCGGTCACCTTTCTCATTAAAGGAGATGGATCCGGTGAGGCCGTTGTAGTCCTTGAGGTCGTTGTGGAGGTAGAGGGCCATCTTCTCAGAATCCGGCCCCACGGCCTTGACGGCCTCAACAATCACCCCGAAGGCGTCTCCCGCCAGAATCGCCCAGACGGAGCTGGGTAGCACGTCGTGCTTCTTTAAATAGGCATCTAGGAGCTTGACGGCGGCCTCGCCCTTGATGTCACCCGGTCCCGGAGGGGAGACGAAGTAGTAGCCAGCGGCCGCGGCCGCTCCGGCGCTCTCCACCAGGGCGTAGTTGTTAGTGGCGTCGCCTCCTATCATGGGGATGTCCCAGTTCATCTCCTTTTTCTGCCTCAGGATGAGGGCCGCCTCCGGGTAGTAGCCGGTGAAGACGATTAGATCCGGATTCTGGGTCTTGATGGTGGTGAGGGTGGCCGTGAAGTCCCTATCGCCCGGGGTTATGGCCTCAAAGAACACCGTCTCTATGCCGCTGGTCTTAAACAGGGCGTTGGCCTCGTCAGCCAGGCCCTTGGCGTAGGAGGTGTTGTCATGCACAATGGCCACCTTCTTGAAGCCCAGATCCTTCACGTGCTGAGCCAGGATGCGGCCCTGCTCGTCGTCCCGGGGGCAGGTCCTAAAGAAGCGGGTGAGTCCCTTCTCCGTGAGCCTTATGGAGGTGGAGCCCGTGGCTATCTGGATTATGCCGGCCTCGTCATAGATATACTGGGTGGCCTCGGTCACGGAGGATCCGTAGGTGCCCACCACGGCCACCACGTCGGCCGAGATGAGCTGCTGGGCCGCCAGGGCCGCGGTCTTGGGGGTGCCGCCGTCGTCGGCCACGTGGATTTCCACCTTGGCTCCGTTAATGCCGCCCGCGCGGTTGATCTCGTCGGCCATGAGGAGCACCACCTTCTCCATGTCCTGGCCCTCTGAGGCCCAGGGGCCGGTGATGGGGCCCATGAGCCCAATCTTTATGGGGCCCGCTGGCTTGTCCTGGGCGTATGTGAGCCCGGAGAGGCCCAGGAGGATGGAACAAAGAGCGATTGCGACAGCTGTTAGAAAACGCATGGGATTACCTCGGAAAATAAAAAAAATATTGAAGATCCTTGTACTATAGGGTCAAAGGGAAGCTTGGTTTGTAGGGACTTAAGAAGAGCTTTGTTTGTAGGCACTTAGGAAGAACTTTGTTTGTTGGCGTTTAGGAAGAATTTTGTTTGTAAGCTGTAAGCTATAAGCTCAAAGATAGCTCTTTGTTTTATAAGCCGCGAGCTATAAGCTCATAGATAGTTTTTGTTTTATAAACTATACGCTATAAGCTCAAAGATAGCTCTTTGTTTTATAAGCTCTAAGCTTTTAGCTTTTAGCTTTTAGCTTTTAGCTCATAAGAAGCTCTTTGCTTTTAAGGCCGCAGGAAGCTACTTATATGAAAACCTATCTCCCATAAACGCGTCCAATTATTTAGGCTTATGTATCAAGCATTTTAGATGCTTATTAATCCATCTATGAGTACTCACAAGGATCCTGTTTAGAAAAACGCTTGGGAACCTTTCAGTTTAGGCCTTTTTATAGAAAGCCCTATAGGACTTAAAGGTCATCCACAGATCCGCCTTGGAGGAGATCTCAAAGGGCGAGTGCATGGAAAGCAGCGGCGCACCGGAGTCCACTATGTTCATACCGTAGTGCGAGAGGTTGTAGGCGACGGTGCCACCACCACCCTCCTCCTGCTTTCCAATAAGCGAGCTCTGCCAGATGATCTTCTCGGAGTCCAGAACCTCTCTTATCTTGGCCATGTACTCGGAGCTGGCCTCAGATGCCCCGTATTTACCGGCGCCTCCGGTGTAGCGGGTGACGCAGGGCCCAAAGCCCAGCTTGGCGCTGTTGAGCTCGTCTATGACCTCCTTGAAGGTGGGGTCGCTCCCGGCCTCCACGTCGGCGGAGAGCCCCGAGCTGTTGGCGAGGCCCGCCATGACGTCGTGCCAGCAGCCCTTCTCCTCCATGGCCTGGAAGGCGGCTCCGGCCAGTCTCACGATGAAGTTGGACTGGGCTCCGGCCGGACCGTAGGAGCCTATCTCCTCACGGTCGAAGACCACCAAGAGCAGGGGCTTGTCGGGCTTGGGGTTAGCCAAGATGGCCTGGAGGGCGGTGTAGACCGAGAGGCGGTCGTCCTGGCCGTAGCCCCCCACAAAGGATCCATCCAAGCCCACCGAGCGGGCTGGGCCCTGGGGCACCACCTCTATCTCTGAGGAGAGCAGATCGTCCTCCTTTAGGCCCCACTTGTCCTCAAGAATCTTGAAGAGGGCCTGCTTGAGGCGGTTCTTGCCCTCCTTCTCCTTAACCGGGATGGAGGATGCCAAGACATTGAGGCGCTCGGCCGGAAAGGCCTCGGTCAGCCTCTTCTCCCTCTGGATCTTTCTGTCCATGTGGGGGAGGATGTCGGTTATGGTGAGCACCGGGTCGGAGTCGTCCTCACCAAAGGTGAAGTCCAGGGTTCTTCCGTCCTTGAGGGTGGAGAAACCCCAGATGGCCACGGGTCTGGTGAGCCACTGGAACTTCTTCAGACCACCGTAGAGATTGGTCTTGAGGAGCCCGAAAGAGCCATCCTCATAGACGCAGCGGGGCTTGAGATCCAGCCTGGGGCTGTCTCCGTGGGCCACTATGAGGTTGAAGCCCTCTTGGGGGTCCTTCCTCCCGGGCACGAAGAGCCCCAGCACCTTGTTGTGGTGCTGCAGATAGCCTCCCACCTTGATCTTGGTGGGTTTTTTCGCGAGATCCACAAACCCAGCTTTCTCCGCGAGCTTCAAGATATACTGGACAACCTTCCTCTCGGTCTTGCACTGGGTTAAAAAGTCCCGGTAGCCCACGGAGAATTCCTCGATTTCCTTAAGCTCCTGAGGGCTAACCTTGTCCCAGATACTGAGCTTCTCCTCTGAATTGTTCTTCGTCTCTTTGGTTTTTTTCTCTTTTTCCTTGGTCATAGCTCTTCTTTCGCTTATTTTTTACTTTAAGTTAGGGGAGTCCCCAGGATCTTCCATCTAAAAGAGTCTCAAAAAGCATCACTCTAGGGCCCAAAGGAGAGTTTTAGCCCCACTTAGGGAAAAATCCCCAGGCTTTCGCGGGGTGTGGGGTACCCAACACAAGCTTGACCCGCATTTGGGCAAAAGAGTTCCCCAAAACCCCAAGGGCTTGACTCTAACGGACTATTTAAAAATCTTTGGGCAATTTACCACTTTTTTGTTAATTTTTTCAAGATCTTTGCGCCATTAGCGCCTTTCCCAGGCCCCTTTGAGAAAGCGCCCCCAAAAGCACCTAAAATAAGCTCTCCAGGAAGAGGCCTTAAGAGATAGGCTTAGGTAGCTTTGAGTCTGGACTGGCCAAATATCAAAGGCCCCCTCCTTTAAAATGATAATATTTCATTTAACTATATATTCTAATTACGATTTGGGATAAAAACAAGACCTTGGGGGTAGAGCTCCAGCTCACTCTAAGGCAAGGGACTTTTTAAAGGGCGCAGAAACACCTTAAAAGGTGAAAAATCTCCCAAAAAGATGAGAAAAACCAGAAGATTTTTTTCTCTTTCTCTTGTTTTTTGGAGATTTGTTAGATTTGTTGTATTTGCATGATTTGCTAGATTTCTTGGATTTATTAGATTTCTTTGTTTTGTTAGTTTTGTTAAATTTGTTAGACCTCTTAGAGATTTATTTAAGCGAAAACAAAAGATATCTGTTTTCCAAAAAGCTAAAATAAAGAAATGTTTTTTTCTCAAAGGCTTATTATATAAGCTCCAGAAGGATTTTTTAGAGCTAAAACAAGTTTTTTTTAATTACATTTTCATTTTTTTTAAATCTTTAACTATACTTTAGATTAGACAAAAATAATCCTAAGCGCGATCTCTATAAAAATCGTGACTTATCGCTAAAATTTTTTGTATAATTCTTAAATTGATGTTTGTGTTATAATTTTAACCAGAGCCCGCGCCTAATAAGAACACAAAGCCCCGGGCCTTGTTTTTTATATTCCTCACCTTTTAATTTCCCACACTTTTTTAAAAAAAAAGATGATGAAATCTAGAGGAAAATGCCCAGAAAGAAACAAAAAAAGGATCTCATAATTTCATGAAAATCCTTATGGTTTAATACTTATGCTATTTTTTTAAAACGAAAAACAACTCTCAATTGTTCATCTTTTGGCCCCTGAAAATCCGGAGAATCCATATGAATACCCGCAAAATAGCGCTCGCGTTAAGCACCATATTTATTTTATTTTTTATCTCTAGCACCCAGGTCTTAAAGGCCGATGACTTCACCAATAGCCTTGGCATGACCTTTGTCTACATAGAGCCAGGGGTCTTCACCATGGGCAAGGACGCCTTGGCCGACTCGGACGAGGGCCCCTCCCACCTAGTCGCCATCACCAAAGGATTCTACCTCTCCGCCTACGAGGTCACCCAGGAACAGTGGCTCTCCATCATGGAGGACAATCCCAGCCAGTTTCAAAACCCCAAATCACCGGTGGAGACGGTATCCTGGGACGATGCCCAGGAATTCATCAAGAGGCTAAACCTTAAGGAAGGGACAGACATCTACTCGCTCCCCACCGAGGCCCAGTGGGAGTACGCCGCCAGGGCCGCCACGAGCACGGACTATTTTTTCGGGGACGACCCGGCAAAACTTCCCGACTACGCCTGGTTTTTCGACAATTCCGGAGGGAGCACCCAAAGCGTGGGGCAAAAGCTAGCCAATCCCTTTTCCCTTTTTGACATCTACGGAAACGTCTTCGAGTGGGTGGCGGATCTCTACGTCAAGGACTATTACTCGGTGAGCCCGGAAGCGGACCCAAGAGGCCCAGAGAGTTCCATGGATCAATACCGCGTCATAAGGGGCGGGGCCTTCGACTCCGCGCCCTTCCTTACCCGCTCATCGTTCCGCTCTTATTATGGAGGGGATAGCGCCCTTCAAAAGATAGGGTTCCGCGTGGCCGCCACGCGCTAAGGTGGGAGGTTTTGCGCTCCTCACGGCCGCAACTCTCTTGGTGGAGCTCACAGGTTAACAGAACCAAGTCCCTTGGCTAAATCTTATTGCTTTCCTCTTAATAGAGGGAAGCCTTTTACCTCAGGGATTTTTCAGCTCAAATTCCTTCTGAACTTCCAGGAGCGTCTCATTTATCTCTATGAGGGTCTCCAACACTGCTTCGTGATTACCTACTACAGTCA
>JAITJT010000099.1 GCA_031278795.1 Deltaproteobacteria bacterium
TACTTCCGGCAAATTCGGCAAAACAGTTTTTACGTTTTTGTCCAAAATCTATGGGGTTCTCGTTTGTTAGCGCCATCTTTTCACCCTTCGAGGCAAAACATTCAAAATCTTCAAGACTAGCCTGTAAATGCCTCCAAGTTTCTGTACTCTGGGGCATAATCAACGTTATCTGCGTTCCTTACTCTAGATCCTTCCTCTATGACCTCCGACGATATCACCTACATCACCACAAAGAAAAATGATTTTTCCCCCTCTCTGGAACTTAGGAGTTGGTTTACGGATTTTTACAAAAATAGTGTAGGAAAAAGCTAGGCAAATCCAGCCCAAGCGCCCTGGCCATACTAAAAAAATCTACAGTTCTTGGTTTCTCACACCCTTCTCCTAATGCAATTGGATAAATTTCCAGATTGAATCTAAAACCATAAGAAAAAATAGAATTTTTTACAGATGGCATATTATCATAGGCTTGTGGCGATGTTATTTCGCCAGATTTAATTCTAGGTATGTTTGAATGAAAACATTCTTCTGCCGCAGAAGCTATAACTCTAACATAGTTTGGATATAACCAAATCAACTTATCATTGTGGTCCGTAATATACAGATCACTATGATCTATTCTGCACTTATCGGAAACTTTTCGTAAAACAAATATCAGTCTATCACATTCAGTCATTAAATCGTTTTTGTCTGTAAGTGAAGATCCGATAGTTGGCACCCCATCCATACACAATACTACGCTATTGTCTTTAGACATTTTAACATATAGGTAGTAAGCGTATTCTATGTCTATGGTTTGCTTTAGGTTGTTAGATCCTAAATCTACTAACCAGTGCAATCCATCAAATGGAATTGCTATATTGAATCCTGGGTAATAAATCGTCTTCTTTCCTGTCTGCACATGAAAATTCATAAGCTTGCAGTATTTATCTAAATAAAAGTTATAATATAATGACTGCTCGGTATCTGTTTTGATTTCGTAACTCTCACGCACTACAGCGCGTAATCTTCCTTTGGAATAATCCATAAAAAGCTTAGTTTGTACCCTAGACATACTCTCTCCAGTAGAGGTCAGAAGTTTAGCGGTAGTAGGGTTAGGAATGATTATGTCTCGTTCATTTGTTAGCTGTATCATGTTATATCCTCGTGAACAAATAATCCATCCAAGCCACTCTATGTACGGGGAGCGATTTTCTATAAAGATGAGATCAAAAGCTCACCCATGGCAGGGTTTCGGATGATGTTGTACTCTTCAGCTTTAGTATCAACAATGATACTACTAGCACTTTGTTGGAAAAAGTTAAGCTTTCTTAAAAATCACATAATGCTTAGATCCCTCTGAAGATTAATTGCTTAGCCTTAAAATCTTAATTGCGATTATCTAAGATACCCAATTTACACGTTCAGACCGGCATCCAAAGTACATATAGTCATTTTTTTTCAAAAATCAAGAGGAGATCATGATATTTAAAAAAAAATTTGTTGATCGTTTTTTATAACTTTTTGCAAAAATTAATTTCTTAATTGCTCAGCTGGGTAACAGTTTCCCCTGGTTTTATTCATCATTTGATTAGACCTTATTCTGCTTAAGCGTCAGTTGATTAACACTTTCCCCAGTTTCATTCATCATTTGCCTAAAACCTTGCTAAGCTCTGCGCCTTTGGGTAGAACTTTCCCGCGATTCATTTGGTTACAGCTATATCTTAAACAAATACCGCGGCTGTTAAACTAATACAGCTAACCATAGCGTATTAAAAAAAGTCAATACGGACCTAAGGGAAGCACGCCCTAAATGTTTCTATTACAAATGTCGTATATTTTCGACTAAATTCGTTAATTCATCTCCAAGAGCCAGCTTGACCAGCGATCGTCCCGGTCGTTATCTAGGACCTTCACTCTATAGGCACTTTCTAGCCTTTGAATCAAAACGCTTGCCTCATCCGGAAGAACCCCGGAGATGACTAGGTATTTCCTCTTGGAAAAAGCCCCTTTTTCCAGCAAATCCAGATGCACAAACATGGGGATATTGGCGATTAAGAGCTCCGCCGGGTGGGAGGCGTAGTCCGCGGCTTCGCCGTAGACAAATGTCACTCTGTCCTCAAGATTGTTTTGTTTGAGGTTGATTTGGGCAATATCCACAGCCAGGTGGCTGTAGTCAACTCCCAGCACGTCTCTTGCCCCCAGCCGGGCGGCGGCCAGGGCGAGCACCCCGGTACCGGTTCCTAGGTCCAAGACCCCTTGTGGTAGCTTTTGGTTCTTAGGGGAGTAGATGCGCAGCAAAAAATTGAGGCAGGCCTTGGTGGTGGTGTGGCCTCCGTAGCCAAAGGCGAGTCCTGGATCCAAGGTGATGGGTGGAAGATCTCTTACGTAGCCGTAGGGCCTAAAAGCGTCTTTGTCCTGGCTCCCTTGTGAAACGAGGGCCTCACCCGGGGCGTGAATCGTTAGTGGACCCATGACTATGGGGGCGGCGCTGGCGCCGTCCTGCCACTCGTCATAGCGGAGAAGGTGGGTTTCCATTAGGCTTAGCCTTGGATTTGACCTTAGTAGCCTCTCGATATTAACCGGGCCTTCACAGAAGAGGAAGGCGAAATCAGACTCAAAGTGGCAGCCCAGAAGCTTGGGGCCCAGGAGCTTCCTCAAATCGTCAGGATTAAGCTTTTCTCGGCACTCGGAATCTTGAATGCGTATCTCGTAGATGGTTAAGAGGGTGTCAGGACGCATGGAGCTTTGAGGGTTTGTGGCTTACGAGCTTTTGTGGCTCTTGAGGTAGGAGTCATAGCAGCCAGGTACGAGCTCGTCCAAGACATACTTCAGGGGGCCCTCGCCCGCGGGCGGCATGTTCCGGTAGGTCTTAACCATATCTTCCGGGCCCTTGGAGCTTATGTAGCTTGTCCCGGCCCAGTTTAAGAGATCGGTATCGTTGTAATCGTTTCCCAGGGCCACGCAATCCTTGGGGGAAATATTTAGGTGCTTGGCGAGCCTAGCCGCGGCCTGGCCCTTGGAGATGCCCGGGGGATACACCTCCAACCACAAGGTACCGTCCCCGTAAGGGGAGCTGGTGAAGACAAAGGATATCCAGGGCATGGCCTTTTTGAAGACCTCGGCCTTTTTCCTCATGAGAGAGGGCTCGGCGATGAGTAACACCTGGCCCAGGGCGAATTCCATCTCGCCCCTCCAGGGAGTGGGCTCCCGGTCGTCTTGGTTGATCATGGCCGTAAATGATGGTGGGGTCTCAAAGGTTTCCGGGAGCTTGTAGTAAAAGGCGTGGCCCATGGGAGGGGGAAAGCAGAAGGTGAAGCCAATGTTTAGATCGATTGCGGTCTTAACCGCCAGCAAGCTGTCCTCCTGGGTGAAGGAATGGCTCTCCAAGATACTCTCGTGGCCATCTTTTCCAAATTTTGATATGGCGAGCCCGGCGCTGGAGATGAGGTAGTCTATGTGAAGACCCTTTTCCCAGTCCCTCTCAAAGGTTCTAATGCTTCTACCGGTGTCCACCACCCTCAAGCATCCAGCTGCCCCTATGGCATCGAGAGCGATTAGATCCTCCCTGGAAACCTGGCCTTCCAGGGGTTTCAAGGTGCCGTCAAAATCCGTGAACCAAAGCTTAGGCATTTTTAATTTTTCATTGCGCATTTTGTGTCACCCAAAACTGCCTTTGTGTATTTAGCTGTTACGCCTCATTTAGCTCCCTGTAAAGAAGAGAGGTCTCACTCAAATATAGCACAAGTAAAGCGTATCAAGCTTTTCGTATTGTCAAAAAATTCTCTTAACCTCTAACGCACTCTTCTCCACTTGTAAAGTATGTTTAGCATTAGTGAACTTATAGATAGTACGCGAATTTTCTCTGATGTAAAATAAATGCCTCTCCAGAGCTAAAAAAAGCCTCTCCCACAGCTAAAAAAGAAACTATTAGCCTTAGCCTTAGCCTTCCAAGGCTTTTTCCGAAAAAATCTCCCCTTAATAAAACAAAACCCCGCACCCGGAGTTATTTAGTACCGGGGCGGGTCTGGAAAGGCTTAGCTAGATGACTCCATCATCCTGATTTTAAATGCAAGACGCTTACATACTCGAATCTTTTTGTTGATGAGGGAGGGGTTTGAGGAGGCCCCTTGAGGCTCAACAGCTTAAGAGAGTTTGTTATCGCGAAGTTTCAACTAACACCGAATGTTCACGGGAAACTCAGAAGGAAGGTTGAGGTGCCTGAAAAGCTTCCCTGGAATCGCGCTAGAACTGCGCTAGGGCATCCTCAGCCGCCATATCCGCGGCCAACTGTTGCTTCTCACCGAAAACCTCTTCACGCCTTAGTTGGCAGATGAGCTCATTGCGGTGGGCGCACACGGTGGATGATTCCCTGTTGGTCTCGTACCAGCAGCAGTGTTCTGCGACCTTGCAGATGGGATTGGAGTTGTTGCCTTGAGTTTTGTTGCTTATGAGTAAGTCTTTAGCCATGGTTCACCTTCCTTTTGGAGCAAGGAAGTGCTATGTGTCGTCAAAATACCATATATGGAATCTTTGACGGTTAACAAGCGTTGAAAAATTTCATCGCTTGGGCTGCCTTTGGGTCCCTGGGATAGGGGATTTACCTTAAAAGGCCAGCTCTGCCAATAATATATGCAAAAAAAGTGCCAGAAGTAGTGGTCACACCCCGCTGGGCACACGAAAAATATAGGGGCCGCCCCTGAGAGTGGCCCTAGAGGCCAGGTGAGGATTTAAGAGCTTGAGAGTCTTGTAGTCGGTTCCATATTGTCTAGCCAGCTCAGGCCAGGTGACGGAGGTGTTGAAGGTCACATTCTCCTGGCGGTAGGGCTGGGGCTGGTAGAGGCCAGCCGGGGGAGAGTCGTTGAACCCAAAGACCGACGCTCCCTCAAGAACGAGCTTTATGGCCGCTATGCGGTACACATAGCGTTCTGTTTCTCTGGGAAGATTGAGTTGGTAGTAATCCGAGGCGCGTTGGGAGGACAGGGCTCCGGCTATTCTCGCCTCTCCAGCGTTGTAGGCGGCCATGGCCAGGGCCCAGCTGCCGAAACGGGAGTAGAGGGAAGAGAGGTACTTCATGCCAATAGGCAGAAGAAGCTCAGGGAGGTTCCGCTGATCCTCGTCTCTATTGACCTTTAGTCCAAAGAGCCTTGCTGTGGAGGGTATGAACTGCCAGAGACCGGCGGCCCCGGCTGGGGAGACGACCTGCGGACGCAGGTCGCTTTCTGCCACGGCGAGATACTTCAAGTCACCTGGCAGGCCGGCTTGGGCAAGAGAAGATTCTATGAGGGGAAAGAAGCGAAGGGCCCGTCTGCGCCAGAGCTCTACCTGCGCTGGATGGTTCACGGCGAATGTGAACTCATAATCCAGCCTCTCTCTGACGGAGGGCAGATTTAGCGGTAATATCTCTCCACAGATGCTCGCGGTCTCGGGAAGCTGATAGTCTGTATTCCTAGGCCCTGGCTGCCCCAGCGTCTCGCGCGCGAGACCCACCTGGGGTGCGCCTTGTTCCGGGGCGGTACCCAGCGGGATTACCTCCTTGGTGCAGGAGATAAACATAGCCAGGATAGCCACCGATCCCAAGAGGACCTTCAAGGCTTTGACTTTGTCCAAGAAGTGAGACATATACAAACTATCCCCAACGGTATTGGCGTTAGGTTTTTTCCCGTCATTTATTTGGAAGCTGGTGGGAGCTGTAACGAGGGAGAGAGACGCTATCTTAAGAGGGGCTTTGGGGTCCCCTTTGTCTTTAAGACATATTAAGGAAGGTTGCCACATGAGGGGTGGCGTTTTGGATAAAGTGGCGAGCTTTTGGGGCTCCGTGGACAAGCCTTCCAAGTTGCCAAAGGCATTTATCCCTGCGCCGCCCTAAGGGACTATGTCATATTTGACATAAAACAAAAACGGCACAATTCAGATATGATAAGTTTATTCTCTTCCCCTTGCAAGCATTTTTTTCACACCTGTTTAACTTAAATTTGAGGTAGCCGCCCCACCTTCTCGGTTCATTAAGGAGCCCCCCACTATTTTTATCGGCATGAAATCAAGCTTCAAAAATACATTTAATACTTCACAATGCCCGTCAGATCTAGCTAAAACAGACATTGAGGCTGAAATGCGTTGCATGTCCAGCTATTCGTATAATACCTTAATTTAGCGCAAAATTACATTAGTATAATATTGGATCTTATATTATTTTATTATTTTAAAATTTTGCACTAAAAATACAACATAAGTCAAAAAATCCGATAATACACCTATCACAAATCAAAATTTCCCTTTTATTTCCAGCCTTTTCGGCTTTTTCCCTATCTTAGCCAGCCTTTTTTCCCCTTTTTCATAGGTCCAGATCCTAAAAAGGGCCTATTGTCCTTGATTTCAGCCACATGCCCTATCCAACCTAAATCCATGGGCGCGAGCTGGAAAGAGGGGATTCTACTCAATTTCTCTCCAAAAAGAAAGAGAGGGGCGAGATTTTCATCTCGCCCCTCCCTTTTCCATCTGTTTCTTCCTTAAGGCAACTTATGTCTTCCTTTTAAGCTCTTGGCCACATTAAGAGCCTAAAAAAATCCTAGTTGTTGTGCGGAAGCCTGGCCACGTACTCCAGGTGCAGGATCAAGTCCCCTCTCTTTCCTTCCTTGGGGAGGTAGAGACCGGCGTTCCTGAGCCTGACCTTTCCCTGCCTAAGCATCTCCAGGCTCAAGACTATCTCCACCTGGCTCTCGCTTTCGACCACGCCCTTACCTTCGCAGCGCTCACAGCTCACGGACTTGTACACGAAGCCGTTTCCCTTGCGGACCAGGGTAACTCCCTGGCCCAGGCAGCGGGGGCAGGCCTCCCGGCGGGTGAGGGGAAGGCTAATCTTGAGCTCCCTCAAGGGCTCGGGCTTCTCCAGGATGATGTCATAGTGGATGTCCAGGCCGCTCTCCCTTTTGCCGGAGAAGACGTAAGGGGTGAGACCCTCTTCCACCTTGGGAGTGGATTCCGGAGAGGTCTTTCCGTCCAGGGCATCTTTTAAGAGGCTCTTGTAAGCCTGATAGGCCCTCTGGAATTTCTCGACGCTTACGTTCCCCTTGGCGCTCACGCTGTCCGGGTGGTGGTTCTTGGCCATGGTCCTGTAAGCGGCCTTAATCTCCTCAAGAGTTGCTCCGTCCCTTAGGTTCAGGTCTTTGTACATGTCATGGTTCAATGTCATCGTTGTGGCCTCCGCTGTGATTAACTCACGCTAGGCCTATTGCAATGGGTGTGCCATCCTGAAATTACCAGTATTTACAGGTACTTACGGCAATTTTTACTTTTTAAAGCCAAATTTTGAGTAAAAAAACTGTTACCCTAGCTTCACAATACTGGCCCCAAGTGTATAGCTTCCTCTCCATCCGCCTCCAAAGCTCTGGCACTCCTTCATATAATAATGTAGTGAGGGTGAGCTTTACCCCACAGATAGCCCCGGACGCCCCGAGTGCCCTTGGGTGTTAGCTCCCAATAATTACCATATTATGTTCATATTATTAAGACGTGGCGAATACTGTGAACTATTGTTCACAGTCTCTGAGGCTAAGCCGCACTTTTTTTGTAAAATTCACCTCTCTTGACCCCTCAGCCAAAACTCTTATGACCCTTGCTGTAAAATATTTCACAAGAAAAGGCGAGATAAAACACCTATGAAAGTTTATCTACCATATAATCAAGGAGTTATTTCAAATAAGGCCATAAAATCCCAAGAACGCTAACTGTGCAAAATGGATCACACAAAGGTTAAATCACCCGCTGTGGCTATTTCGCTCCCAGCCAAAACCCAGCCAAAATCATAGAGCCCAACCAGCGCCCATAGAAAGTAAAGAGCCAAAAAAACTTCGCTTAACATGAAAGGCAGCCGAGCGCCCTTCCGGATCTTTAACAGAGCGTTTTTTAGTTACCGTATTATGAAGGTATTATTTCTACGAAAGACCCTATGGTAGTTTAGACGACAGCTAATTACAGAAATTTAAATTTAATTATGTTCTTAAGTTCTAATTATTATCTTTACATATCTTTTATATCTTTTATGACATGCTTAGACTTTTTCACAATGCGCTATTTATTCTCCCCAGAGGCTGGATCTGTAGCACTATCTCCTAAGAAAACCTTGTTATCCGAAGTGCTAGCTAAGGGAAACATTCAGCTATTTCAAGAACTTAAGGGAGATGGTAGAGGAAGGGGAGACTCCCAGAACTAAAGGGAGACTCCCAGAACCCGCTGGGAACGGAAAGAATTTAAGGGGGATGAGCAAATGGCAGGATTTATGGGCAGATTTATGGGCAGATTCATGGACAGATTCATGGACAAAGTCACGGACATCTTCTTGGGAGGCGATTATCCAGCTCTGGTTAGGTGTGAAGCAAAGTTCACAGTGGGCGTTGTTTTTCCG
>JAITJT010000114.1 GCA_031278795.1 Deltaproteobacteria bacterium
GATGGAAATCCTGTACACAATCCTTGCGGTAATAGTGGTTCTTCTATCCGTCGCTTTCAAGCATGTAAGGAAACAGAGGAGATCCTCAAATCAAAGGAAATCCACTCCAAGCTACCCACCGTCCCCCTACCAAAGCCTCCCCAGACAGAGCACGAGGAGAGCGGAAAGCCAAAGCAGCCCTTCCCAAGGCGGCACGGCCCACTGGTATGCCTACGGCCAGAGAGTTGTGGTCAAAAATTACGACATACCCGGTGGCCTACTATACGTTGGCACATATTTGCCGGACGCGGAGAATAGAGGAAATGAGGCCAGTCTCATTAATCCAAACCTCGATGTATCCGTGGGAGAGCCCTGGCTCAACGGGGACGCCGTGGGATACAGCCCAAAATATGAGAGCTTACTTCCCATGTGCCGGGGAGGCTACCTCAAGTGGCTAGCAACTGGACGCGCTATACCTCAGACATGTATTGGATACGTATTACTCTTCTTCTTCGGGTTGGAAAGAAGGTTTTTTTATGATTCCAAGACTTTCGCGATCTTGAAGGAAGAACGCGACGCCATAATCTATGAAGTCCAACGACTACTTTCAATCTATCAAGAAGACAATACTTTCAAGCACTACGCCAACAAGTTTCTACTTTTCGCGAACATTATAAACCAGAACCAGCTCTATCTTCCGGAAAATATCGAATCCCTAAAAAGTAGCGATAGCGTTGTGGTAGAGCTGGCCCTGTCCTCGATAATGGCGCGGAAACAGCCCCTTTCTGCGCATCTGGCACTTCTGTGGCTCTCGGTGCACCCGGACTACAGTGTCAAAACACCGGCGAGAAGAGCCCCCAAAGAATTCCAAGAGCTCTTTAAGATACGATACCAAGAAAAATTCCAAGACGGCCTCTTCATCTCGCCCATAAACGCGACTATTAACTTACAGTACAAATACGCGTCCCCCTCATTGGATGGAAGTTATAACTACAAGCGCCCGGATCTAACAAATCCCTTCAACTCCAAAAGGACGCTCAACAAAATAAACGCCGTGGCCGAGGAATGCGCCTCGGAACTGGATGCTTACAGCAGAAGCCTTGGTAGGAAAAGTGTTACGAGCGGTTCCTTCGCCTCTTGGAGCCAGCTACCAACGGAACTCATTTTAACTTTTCCTAAAGTCAAAGAAATTAAGGCCTATCTGGAGAATAAATGCCAAAAGGCCTTGGAGCTCACCACCTTCAAAGAGCTTCAAAATGTCCTGGGCATGGAATGGCAGCCGCAGTGCACTAAGAAGGACGCTGAAATAGTTGCGGAATTTATGGAGAGGCTAGGTTACGGGCTCATGCCTGACGTGCGCTACTACGGGCAAAAACCTGACCCCAACGGTTCCGTGGTCATCTTCCCCCAAGGCCACGGCCCCAAGTTCATTCCCTCGCAAACTTTTCTGGTGGCGAGCGTCTTCATCAAACTGGGGTCGATTATCGCCCAAAGTGACGGGAAGGTAAGTAAAGATGAAGAAGTACTTTTGGAAGATTTCATCGACAAGACCCAACTGCTCACTCCCACCGAGAAGAACTCGCTAAGCGCCTATCTCTTTTGGAATCTTAACACTCCCCAAAGCCCTTCTGGCCTCAAGCAGAAATTGCCTCTCTTGGATCAAGGTGCCCGGGAGTCCCTCACCCGGATCATGCTCTCCATAGCCCAGGCGGACGGGAAAGTGGACATTAAGGAGACGAGGGAGCTGGAAAAGATTTACGCGCTCTTGGGTTTTGACAAGGGAAAGGTTAAAAGTGACCTCGCAACTTATTTCGCGAGCCTTAAGAGCCAAGCGGCTCCGGATACTCCCGTAAAAGCTCTTGAGGGAGAGGCGACTGTTGCCCCCCTATCACCTAGCCCAGTTGTCTTAAATGATGAGCTCTTAAGAATATCAGAGCATGAGACAAGAGAAGTTCAGAAAGTCTTGGGAACAATCTTTAGTGACCCGGAAGAAGATGCGCCCACCCCAAAGGATGCGGCTCCCGCATCAAAGGATGGCGGGCTAACAGGCCTTGACGATCCCCACAAAAACCTGGTTCTCAAGCTAAAATCCAAGAGCCACTGGGAGCGTGACGAGCTTAAGGCGTTTTGCGAAAAAGAACACCTGATGCTAGACGGCGCCATGGAAGTCATCAATGAGTGGTCATTTCAGAAGGCCAGCGCCCCTTTGATAGAAGACGGGGACCCTATTTTTTTCGACATAGATTTGTTCAAGGAGATCGAAAATGGAAACGACGCCTAAGATACGCCCCCGAGAGCGTGACGCTATAATTCAGTCCCTAAAGGCGGGAGTTACCCCCCGCACCGGTTTGCAGCATATCCAGGTCGGTAGGGTAAGGGAGGTGGAATCGCTTTTAAAGGACATTGACCGCATAGTGGATGGGGGAACCGCGTTTCGTATGATAATCGGGGATTTTGGCTCAGGCAAGAGCTTTTTCCTCCACCTCATAAGGATGATTGCCCTCGAAAAGGGCCTGGTGACCCTCCACGCCGATCTCACCCCGGAGAGGAGGCTCTACGGGACCGGAGGGCTCGCCCGCAATCTCTACGCCGAGCTCATGCGCAACTGCTCCACCAGGACGAAAGCCGACGGAGGGGCGCTCACGAGCATTGTGGAGAGATTCATTAGCGAGGCCAGGCAGGATGCCGAGAAAAACTCAAGGGAGGTGTCAGCGGTCATAGAGAGCCGCCTTAAGAGCCTAACCGAGTACGTGGGCGGATACGACTTCTCCAAGGTGGTGGGGGCCTACTGGAAGGCCTACGAAAGCGGCGACGAGGATCTTAAAGCCAGCGCCGTGCAGTGGCTAAGGGGAGAGTTTGCCAACAAGACCGAGGCCAAAAAGGCCCTTGGCGTTCCCACAATCGTTGAAGACAAAAACATGTATGACACCCTCAAGCTACTTAGCCTCTTTGTGGTGCAGTGTGGATACAAGGGCCTCTGGGTGAGCCTCGATGAGATGGTCAACCTCTACAAAATCGCGAACAAGGTCTCCAGAACCTCAAACTATGAGCAGCTCCTTAAAATCCTCAACGACTGCCTCCAGGGGCAAAGCTCACACATAGGTTTCCTGTTCTGCGGAACGCCCGACTTCCTCATGGACCCCCGCAAGGGGCTCTACAGCTATGACGCCCTCAAGTCCAGGCTTTCTGAAAACACCTTCGCCGAGGCCGCGGGTGTAACAGACTACTCCGGGACCATTCTCCATCTTCCGGCACTCACCCCGGAGGAGCTCCTGGTGCTTTTGAAAAACATCCGCCGGGTCTTCGCCTCAGGAGAGGATGAGACCGGCCTCCTTCCCGATGAGGCCCTCTTGGCCTTCCTCAATCACTGTGCCAATGTTTTAGGAGAGGCCTATTTCAGGACGCCCCGCAACACAATCAAGGCCTTCGTGGACATGCTCTCGGTCTTGGAGCAAAATCCCACCCTGAAATGGAGCGACCTCGTGGCCAAGATAGAAGTTCCCAAGGAGACGAATTCCGACATGCCGCAGGTGGAAAAAGGCGGTGGGGAGGATAGCGCCCTATCCACCTTTGAGCTCTAAAGATGAGTGATAGCGCAAGTAAATTCCCCCTGCTCCATGAAAAGGTGCAAAAATGGGTCTGGGAGCAAAAATGGCCCTCCTTGAGGGAGATTCAGGAGCTATCGATTGAACCCATATTAAGCGGGGAGTGTGATGTCATCCTCAGCGCCTCCACCGCCTCCGGGAAAACCGAGGCGGCGTTTTTACCGGCCATGTCCAAGCTAGTGGAGGAATCACCAGTAGGGGTAGGCATACTGTGCCTAAGCCCCCTCAAGGCCTTGATAAATGACCAGTTCAGAAGGCTTGAATCCTTGGGGGCTTCCACCGGAGAGCCCGTCACTCCCTGGCACGGGGACATTAGCGAGTCCTTGAAAAAATCTTTTTTGAAAAACCCCCAAGGCGCCCTCCTCATTACCCCGGAGTCCCTGGAATCACTTCTTCTAAACAAGGGCAAGTGGTGCCAGGAAAATTTAAAAAACCTACAATATTTCATCATAGACGAGTTCCACGCCTTCGTGGGGAGCGAGAGGGGTCGTCAGCTCCAGTCCCTACTCGTGCGCCTGGACTTTCTGATAAACAGGATAACCCCGCGCATAGCCCTTAGCGCCACCTTGGGAGACATGGAGAGAATTGCTTACGCCCTAAGGCCCCATGGCGGCTTTCCCCAAAAAATTTTGGAGTCGCATTCCAAAACGGAGCTAAAATTGGAGATGCGCGGCTATTTGAAATCTTTAGCCAAAGGAGCTCCCTCGGAGACACTTCGTATCACCGATGATTTATTTAAGATATTAAGAGGCAAAAA
>JAITJT010000127.1 GCA_031278795.1 Deltaproteobacteria bacterium
CCAAGATGCTATCCTCGAAGTTATAGCCGCCCCAGGTCATGAAGGCGACCATGACGTTTCTTCCCAAGGCCAGCTCCCCCAGCTCGGTGGAGGGGCCGTCAGCTAAGACCTGCCCCTTCTGGACAACGTCACCAGCTCTTACAATGGGTCTTTGGTTGAAGCAGGTGGAGTGATTGCTGCGCCTGAACTTGGAGAGCTTGTGGATCTGCACCCATTTACCCTCGGCCTCCGGGGCCGTGTAGCGCATGACAATGCGGGAGGCGTCCGCGTCCTCCACCACTCCGTCATAGCTGGCAAGTACAGTGACACCTGAGTCGCAGGCCACGGCCTTCTCCATGCCGGTTCCCACCAGAGGGGCATCGGTTCTAAGGAGCGGCACCGCCTGGCGCTGCATGTTGGATCCCATGAGCGCCCTATTGGCGTCGTCGTGCTCCAGGAAGGGAATCAATGCCGCGGCCACTGATACCAGCTGGTTGGGTGAGACGTCCATGTAGTGGATGTCTTTTTGGTCTTTGATGACGTAGTTTCCATCCTCGTGGCAGGTGACCATGTCGTCTTTGAACTTACCGTCTTTCCCCAGGGGCACGTTGGCCTGGGCCACGGCCTCCTTGGCCTCTTCAATGGCTGAGAGGTATCTCACCTGGTCCGTGGGCCTACCGCCCGCGACCAGCCTGTAAGGCGTCTCTATGAAGCCGTGCTCGTTTACTCTGGCGTAGGTGGCCAGAGACACGATTAGCCCAATGTTGGGACCCTCAGGGGTCTCTATGGGGCAGATACGGCCGTAGTGGGTGGGATGGACGTCTCGCACCTCATAGCCGGCCCTCTCCCTGGTGAGTCCACCCGGCCCCAAGGCCGATAGCCTGCGCTTGTGGGTGATTTCCGAAAGGGGGTTGTTTTGGTCCATGAACTGGGATAGCTGCGAGGTCCCAAAGAACTCCTTAACCACC
Organism: Deltaproteobacteria bacterium; assembly: GCA_031278795.1. The sequence continues at coordinate 948 of JAITJT010000127.1, forward strand.
GCGGATACCGGCTTGGAGTTGATGAGGTCGTGGGGGTCCAGCTCAGTTACGTCATTGGATACCGCCATGCGCTCGCGGATGGACTTATCCATCCTAACTAGCCCAATGCGGTACTGGTTCTCCAGAAGCTCTCCCACGGCCCTAACCCTCCGGTTACCCAAGTGGTCGATGTCATCCACCGGGGCCTCCGAGTCCTTTACCCTTAAGAGCTCTTTAACTGATGCCAAGATGTCCTGGCGGGTGAGGACGTTTAAGCTCTCCGGAATCTCACCTTCCAGGAAGGCCCCGTTTTTAAAGAGCCGTTCATTAAGCTTCATGCGGCCCACGGTGGAGAGGTCGTAGTGCTCCGGGTTAAAAAATAGGTTATTGAAGTAGAGCCTCATCTGCTCCGGGTTAGGGGGCGAGCTGGGCTTGTTCTTCTTGAATATTTCCGAGACAGCCTCCTCTTGGGTGAGTGCCGTATCCAAAAACAAGGTATCCCGTAAAGACGAGGATGTCCTTAGGTCTTTGGCCACACTTAGGGTGTTTATGAAGAGGAAGGGGATCTCCTTAATGCCCGCTAACTTGATCCTCTCCAGGATCTCAGGGGTCAACCTCTGGTTGAGTTCCAAGAGAACCTCACCGGTCTCTGGGTCATAGATGTCATCGGCCGCGTAGCGCTCGAAGTAGTCATCTTCCTTAACCGGCAGCGTATTCACCTGGAAGGTCTTCATCCTCCTAACCGTCATGGGGTTCACGTGGGGGAAGCGGGGGTTGTAGGTGATCAAGAACTCGTCCTTGATCTCAGCCGGGGTACCGCTCTCGCTACCCGGGACGTAGTAGGGGTTCCTCACGTTTCCCATGATCTCGGTTCCCATGAAGTACTCGGGGGAGGGAAGCGTCCTGAGGGCCTCGCCTAGGTCGTTGTAGCTTAAGATGTCCTTGGGGTAGAAGTAGTCCAAGAGCTCCTTGGAGCTGTAGCCCAGGGCCTTCAAAAGCAAAGTCACCGGGAACTTCCGGTGCCTGTCGATCCTGGCGATGATCAGATCCTTGGGGTCGAACTCCAGATCCAGCCAGGAGCCCCTGGCCGGTATTATCCTGGCCGAGTAGAGGATCTTACCCGAGGTGTGGCTTTTGCCTTTGTCGTGGTCGAAAAATATCCCGGGCGAGCGGTGGAGCTGGGAGACGATGACGCGCTCGCTCCCGTTTACTATGAAGGTGCCCTTCTCGGTCATCAAGGGGATATTCCCAAAGTAGATCCAGCTCTCCTTGGCCTCTTTGGGTTTCTGTCTGGCCTTCTGGGCGGCGGCGCTGCCGTCTTTGAGGCTTCCGGAGTAGATCTCAAGCCCCACGAGTATCTTTAAGGGCGCCTCATAGGTGAAGCCCTTGGAGATGCACTCGTCCATGTCGTATTTGACCACGTCAAAGCTGTACTGCTTGAATACCAGCTTCACGTTTTCCTGGTAGTCGGTTATGGGAAAGACGCTGTTAAAGACAGCCTGCAACCCGAAATTGCCCCTCTCCTCCGGCGGGGTGTCCTTCTGGAGGAAACGCTCATAGGAGTGACGCTGGATGTCTATGAGGTTGGGCATGTCGGTGACCTTGTCGGTCTTACCGAAGCTCTTGCGCAGTCTGAGGAAGTTGTTGGAGTTGGCTTTCATTTTGCTTCCTTAAAAAATTTAAGGCCCCACCTGGCTCTGTGTCCGCTTATACTTTGAATTATAGCTACCGTATGTGTCTAAGACCTCTGTCTTGGTAGCGATTTCAAGGTGCGGAAATAAATCTTTTTGTGGAACCCCGGGATCCCTGTGATCCCTATGATCTTATGATCCTCTGATATCTTTTATGATCCTTAAGACCTTGTTAAACACTAGAAAGATCCTAAAGCTCAAAATCGATTTTTGTGATTCTTCTTGATTCTTTCATCACTAATGATTCTTTGAAGCTTGCCTGATCCTTAGGATCATGGCGATTCTTGGTCTTCCAATAAAGCTTGCAATCTTTGTGATTCCTGCTATCATTCTAGTAATCCTTTGACGATCCATCTGTTTTAAGATAAATGAGGCTTGATGACACCTGAAGCTTGGTGATAAGAACTTGATGAAAAAAGCCTCTAAATGAAAAAGCCACTTAATAAAAAAAGCCTCTTAATGAAAAATGCCTCTTGCGGATCGTTTTTTTTATGAACGCTTTTTAAGGAGCGTTTTTAGTAAACGCTTTTTAAAGAGCGCTTTAAGAGTAGCGCTTTAGGGGCGCTTTGATTAATGATGCGCTTAAGTAGCGCATATTTAAGAGCGCATAAAAAGATGCGCTAGTTGGGGAATGGTTTTTTGGGAAACATTTTATGGAAGGCTTTAATGTTCCCCTCCCCAAAAGAATTTTGTCCTAAATTTTAAAAAAATCTTCCTTTTAAAAGGTCTCTCGTTTAGCTATTACGGGAGAAACCTAAAAAAAACATTTGAAAAAAGGCGTTAATAAAAAAGGCGTTAATAAGAAAGTCGCAAATAAAAAGATGCTAATATTTGCGAAAGACAGTAAACGGTAAAAAGTAAACGGAAAAAAGTAGCGTAGAAAAATTCACTTAATTTGGTCCATAGACTCAATTCTGAGGCTAAAACAGTATTCATAGGCATAAGCAAAGGCAAAGGCAATATCAATTCAAACGTAAAACTAGTCTTAGGCTAGAGACCAGGCACCCAAGCATAAGGGGGCGCATCTTATAAAAATGCCCAAACAATAAAAAAAATCAAGTGCCTAAAAGTGCGACAAATCCCCCATGGGCCAAGCCGGCCGCGGATTTGAGTCCCCTACGCGCGCGTATTGGTCCTTGAGCTGGAAGAATAAAATTTTTGTCAGAAACATTTCTGGTTTCCTTGGATAGATTTTTATCCACTCCAAAGGAAGGCGGTTGATGGGGAGAAACCCCCGACCGGTAGACCACCCATCCGGCCGGGAGAGACATGCTGCTCTGGAAGCGTAAGGGCTTCCAGCAGAAGAATACGGAAAGCTTGCCCGGAGCCTTTCTTTCAAAGGCCCCGGTTCCCTAAGGCTTGGGGGGTTTGGGGTTTTATAAGAAAACCTGAACCCGACCAGTAGTAATCAGCCCGAGGGGTAATCAACATTGGGATAGTCAGCCCTGGGGGCTGAGTTTTCCGGAAAGCGCCTTAGCAGTTTCCGGAGACTTTTAAAAACATGAGCTTAAAACATTGGGCTTAAAGCATTGGGCTTAAAGCATTGGGCTTAAAGCGTGGGCTTTAAGCTGGGCCAGGGTTAATCCGTGGGAAAGGCCCCGGCCCAAGATGAACTACTTGATCTCGACCTTCGCCCCGAAGGTCTCGAGCTGCTTCTTGAACTTCTCGGCGTCTTCCTTGGAGAGACCCTCTTTTACGTTCTGGGGGGCTCCCTCCACCAGCTCCTTGGCCTCCTTGAGGCCCAGGCCAGGAACTATGGTCCTCACCTCTTTGATGATGTTGATCTTCTGGGGACCAACCTCGGATAGGACCAAGGTGAACTCGGTCTGCTCGGAGGCGGCGTCCTTGGGGGCGCTGTCAGCGCCAGCGGCCGCCGGGGCCGCTGCCACCGCCACCGGGGCTGCCGCGGAGACTCCGAAGACTTCCTCTAGCTCTTTTACCAAAGAGCTAAGCTCGATTACGGAAAGGTTTTTTAAAAACTCAATTACTTCTTCTTTGGAAACTGTCATAAATCCTCCAACAGGGGGTACATCCCCCGTATCAAGCCCTTGAAAAGGGAATATTTATTTTTTAGGTATCAGTTGGTCCCCTCTGGTACTGCTACGGCCTCGGCTTTCTTGTCGCCTATGGCGTTTAAGACGAAGAGGAGGGACTGGGGAACAGCCGCCAGCTGGCGGACAAGTGAGGTGGGCACGGCGTTCAAGGTGCCCAAGAGCGACGAGAGGAGTATCTCCTTGGAGGGGAGGTTAGAAAGGACGCGGACGTCCTCCGGTGTTAAGAGCCTATCCCCCAAGATGCCGCACTTGATTATGAACTTGTCCTGATCCTTCTGGGACTCGGTCAGTACCTTGGCCAGGCTGACCGGATCCCCCTCGGTGTGGGCTATGGCGTTGTTGCCGGTTAAAAAGGGCTTGATGTCGGAAACCTTGACCTGGTCCGCGGTGAGGCGAAGCAGCGTGTTCTTGGCCACGCGGAAACTTCCACCGGCTGTTCTAATCTTCTGCCGGATCTGGTTCAGGCTCGTCATGGAAAGGCCCTTGAAATCCGTGATAAAAAACGCCGCCGCCTTGGAAAGGGACTCGGTCAACTGGGAAAGCACGGTTTTTTTGGTGTTTTTATCCATTCGTCTTTCTGGTCTTCTCCTTCTATGATGATATGGGGCTGAAGGCTAATGCCCGCCCTTTTCGGCCTTTGAGCCAGTGGAAGATCCCTGGCCTCGACCGGCTAGCCCCTCCAAGGGGCACTTCACGCAAAACATGCGACCGGTTGTCTCTGGCCCGAAAATTCTTTTTTATTACGCCCACAGGCGGGCCTGCGGCCCGCCTGTGGCGCAAGATAAAATCAGCTATCTTATGTTTTTAGCCTTTCTTTTCTAGAGTTTAGTGGCTTAGGGCCACTACGACGGTAATATCTAAGGCTTGGAGCAAGTGTTCCCAGGCACTAGCTTATGGGCTAATGCTTTTTTTGGCTTTTTAGGTGAGGTAGGCCTTGAGGTCCTTCACGAAGAGGGGGTCCACCTTGACCCCGGGGCCCATGGTGCTGGAGAGCACCAGGCCCTTGATGTAGGCCCCCTTGGAGGTGGAAGGCTTGGCCCTCTGGATGGAGTCCATGAAGGCCGCTATGTTTAGTAAGAGCTTCTCTTTGGTGAAAGAGACCTTGCCCATGGGGGAGTGGACTATGCCGTTCTTCTCCACCCGGAACTCTATCTTTCCGGCCTTTAGCTCTTTGACAGCCGTGGCCACGTCAAAGGTGACGGTACCCAGCTTGGCGTTGGGCATGAGGCCCCTGGGGCCTAGGATCTTTCCCAAGCGGCCCACCAGGCCCATGATGTCCGGGGTGGCTATGGCCTTGTCGAACTCCAAGAATCCCCCCTGGACCTTCTCCACCAGATCCTCGGCACCGGAGACGTCGGCTCCGGCCTCCCGGGCCTCCCTCTCCTTTTCGCCCTTGGCGAAAACAGCCACCCGCACGGTCTTGCCCGTGCCGCTGGGGAGGTTGACGGTACCTCTCACCATCTGATCCGCGTGCCTGGGATCCACACCCAGCTTGACCGCTATCTCCACGGTCTCGTCGAACTTGGCGTAGGCCGCGCTCTGGATAAGAGAGACGGCCTCCTCGAAGGTGTAGCGCTTGGTGCGGTCTACTTTCTGAAGCGCCTCTTTGTGCTTTTTGCTCACTGACATGATTTCTCCTATGGGTATAAGATTAATTGGGCTCCCCATAACGCCCTTTTCTGGTTTACATATGACGCAAATATCCCAAGGCCTCCTTGGGGTGGAGGCCTGGGATATTTTTTGGATTTTCTTGTGTTATTTAGCGTGCGAGATTGTCTAACCCACATTAAAGTTAAAAAGTCCCCCGCCTTGGCCCGGGGGGTTTTTTAGGGCACATCTCAAAACATGTTGCACTTCCGCCTAAATGTTTTTACCGCCAATGGCGCGCGATATGGGCGCTCTTACGAGCGCCATTCCCCTGTGGCCATACTGTGAGCCCGGCGGAGGGGCCTGGACTAGTAAAAAGTAGCCCAGATGTAACAGTTGACCGGATGGCATTAATAATGCCAGGGGAAAAAATCTGAAAAGGCGTGAGGCTCTTAAGCAAATGTGCGAGCCTACTCCTTAACCACCTGCAGTCCCATGCTCCTGGCTGTTCCGGCGATTATCTTCTTGGCCTCATCCATGCTGTTGGCCGAGAGGTCGTCGAACTTCACCTTGGCGATCTCCTCCAGCTGGGCCTCGGTCACCTGGCCTATGGTCTTGCGGCCCGGGGTGTTGGAGCCCTTGGCGGCCTTCACCGCCTGCTTCAGGAGAAAGGAGGCCGGTGGGGTCTTGGTGACAAAGGTGAAGGTCTTGTCCGAATAGACCGTGATGACCACCGGTATGATGAGGCCCTCTTGCTTCTGGGTACGGGCGTTGTAGGCCTTGGTGAACTCTATGGGGCTGAGGCCGTGCTGACCCAGGGCCGGGCCCACCGGAGGGCCGGGGACGGCTCCCCCGGCGGGGAGCTGCAACTTGACCTGGGCCACGACTTTTTTTGCCATTTCAAACGTCTCCTTGGAAAGGAAGGGCGCTAAAGGGTGCTTGGGCACCTTTT
>JAITJT010000155.1 GCA_031278795.1 Deltaproteobacteria bacterium
GGTAGACCAGATCCGGGCCGTCCGGCTCTAAAAACACCTGGTGGCGCTCCCTTTCCGGGTAGGCGACTATCTTGTCCTCTAGAGAGGGGCAATAGCGCGGTCCGGTGGAGACCCGGAAACCGTCCGCGAATATTATGGAGCTTTTGATGTTGTCGCGGACTATCTGGTGGGTTTTAGGATTGGTCCAGGTGAGGAAGCAGGAGACCAGGTTGCGGGGGCCGCCGCTTAGAACTGAGAAGGGCCTGGCGTCCGGGTCGCCTGGCTGCTCTTTAAGCTCGCTTACGTCCACGGTGGTGGCCATGAGCCTAGGCGCTGTGCTGGTGGAGAGCCTTCCCATATTGTGGCCCAGGGATATTAGGGAATCTTTTAGGTGTTTGGCCGGAGGCTCACCCACCCTTCCGCCCGGGTTGGAGTCCAGTCCGTGGTAGACCCTTCCGTTCCAGAAGGTGCCACCTGTTAAGACCAGGGCTGGAGAGTAAAACTTCCTGCCGTCAAGGAGCCCTAAACCCTTTATCCTACCCCTTTCAGAGATGATTTCACATGCCTCTCCTTGGCAGAGGCTAAGGTTATCCTGCCTCTTGACGAACTCCTTGGCCAGGTAGCTGTAGCGGGTTCTATCCACCAGGTTCCTGGTGGCCCTGGCGGCCGGGCCCTTGGACTCACCTAAGATGCGGCACTGAATGGCCGCCTGGTCGGCCCCGGAGGGGGAGTATCCCCCCAGGGCATCTATCTCGCAGAGTAGCGTGCCCTTGGCGGGCCCGCCAAAGGCGGGGTTGCAGGAGAGCACACCTATGGTGTCCAGGTTCATGGTAACCAAGAGGGTTTTGCAGCCCAGGCGGGAGGCGGCAAAGGAGGCCTCCAGGCCGGCGTGCCCGCCGCCTACGACTATCACGTCAAAATTTGGCGTAACTCCACCTCCTTAGCCTAAGGCCAATTAGACCTAGAAATTATTAACTTGAGCAAAATGCTTATGTAGTCTCTTGGTTTTCATCTTTTTATCTAGAAAGCCAATAAAGAAAGGCCTCATAAAGGCCCTTCTATAAAATGCTGGATAGTTTAGAGGCTACTTTGGGGAAAGGGGGAGCCCTTAACCCAAAATAGGCTTAAGGCGGATAGACGCCCGGGTAATAGGGCCCGGGATAGGGATTTATGCGGCGACCCTTGAGGTCGCGCCTGTCCATCCTCCGCATGGCCCTGTTGGCCAGGGTGGCCTCGCTCTCCCTCAGGGGCACCGGGCCCCCTTTGGGTTTCAGCATTTTGAGGGTGCCCATCCTACCCCTCCTGGGGTTGGGGACGGTCTCGCGCAGGGAATTGTCGATGCCCACGGGTACGTTAGTAATACCATAATCGTGGATCTTCTGCCAGTAAATGGCGGCCTGGTTGATGGCCTTGGTCTGCTCCGGGTTGTTGCCCCGAACGGCCGTGTAGGCCCTGAATATCACCTCCGCCGTGTCCTGGTTCCTAAGATGCACCCTATAAAACTGGTACCCCGTGTTCCAGAGAGTCTGGTAGCTGGCGTTCTGGCCTAGTTTTCTCTCCAGATCCGCCCTCACCTCCTCCACGGTCAAGGGCCTCAGGGGATTCATCTGGGCGGATGCCGCACTGCTCGCTAGATTCCATGAGATAAAAATAGCCAAGACCAGAATAAGACCCTGAAGGGCGCTTAATCTCTGGGGAAATAATATTTTTTGGGTCTTGGGTCTCATGGTCTCTACCGTTTATCTACTTTAGCGACATTTATCAGTAAAGGTAGCTTGTTTCCTTTGTGGAAAGGATAATTTATGAAAGTTTTCTTCCCAATACTTTTTTCTTTCTTCATAAGAAGAAAGGAATGATTAGATTTATACTTGTGAAATGCTAAGTATATAGGCCCAACAAGAATATTTCTCTTATTTTCCCTTAAGAGATAAGGATATCCAATGAGATATCTTATCTGGGCGCCCTGGGCACGGGAATCATAGGCTTGGCCTTAAAAGATGGTGGATTATTGAGCTCGAGCAGATCCAGATCCAGATCCTCCTCGGCTCCCAGGGCCCCGTACTCGCCTTCCTCCACCATGGGTGTCTCCTCCTTGTCGTCTAGGTAGTTGACTATAACCGCGGTGGAGGACTCGGCCCTGGGCTTTCCAGCCGGGCGTGTTCCGGCGTAAGGCGACTCAAGCCCAGCCTTTCCGTCAAATCTCTCGAAGGGGGCCTTCTCCTCCACCTGACTACGCGGATCAACTACCGATCCGGCGTCAGCGCCCACGTAGTCGCTGTTGGCCTCCAGGTAATCGCTCTCCTGGGGCTCGCGCCTGGCTAGCTTTATGTCCGGGGCCCCATCCGGAACCCTGGATTCACCTGGATTTACCTTGTCGTTTAGCTCCAAGGGTGGCTCGTCCATTAGCCCAGATCCGCTTGATACCAGCTTCAGCTCATCACCTGGGTCAATCTGCACATCCGCCTCCGGCGGAAGCTTGGCTATGGAGGAGTCCGGGCTGAAGTCACTCTGGAGGGGGTCACTATCCAAGGAGAGGTTGTCCAGGGACAATCCCTCCAGAGAGATGTCGCTCATGCTGGTGTCCGTGAACTCCGGGTTCTTAGGTTCCTCCTTGGGTGGCACCTTTTGCCCCTCTGTGGCCTTCACCTCATCGTGAGCATTTTCCTCGCTAGGCTCATCTGGTAAGACCTTCTGGGGTTCTGAGAGCACTTCCTTGGGTAATACTTCCTCTGCTTCTAAGGGCTCGGGGCTTAGCTTTTCTGAGGCCACTGACTCAGGCGCTATTGATTTAGCTTCCTCACTGTTTTCCAGCTTAAGGCCCTCGATGAAATTAGGATCTCCTTCTTTTACGGGTGTCTGGGCCTCTATGGAAAGGACGTCAGGTATTATGGGAGCGCTCTTGTGGTCCTCATCCGGAGGGCCTAGATCCACCGCTAAGCTCTCATCCTCTGGGCTTTCGGGGGTTTCTTTCTCGCCCTCAGGTATCATATCGACGGATTCACTTTCCAGCTTGAAGGGCGCGACCGGGCTCTCCTCTTGTTGAGCTGCCTCATTGTCTAGAAAAAGATCGGCAGAGGCGCTGTCCTCATCCACCAAAGAAGATGCTCTATCTAAAGTGCCTTCTAAGATCTTATCTTCTGCCTCGGGGATGGAGGACTTGGCGGCGCTCTCCACCTGGACCTGGGGCGAGCGCACACTCTCTTCCCGCTCTTGGGGTGGGCTAGCTACCACTTCCTCGTGTTGGGCCTCTATACTTTCCATGCTGTCAGGTAAGTCTTGGGAATCAGAGGGGCTTTCCGTTTCCTTAGGGGCCTCATCTTGTTGAATGCTTTCCAGCTTAAAAGAGGGAGGTGATTCTGGAATGCTTTCCGGCTTTGCGCCAAGGTCTAATTC
>JAITJT010000209.1 GCA_031278795.1 Deltaproteobacteria bacterium
GCCAGGTCCAAGGAGCTCTCTATACCTGCGATACCCGCCCCCACCACCAGGACAGCGCCTGTCTTGTCTGTTTCTTTCGCCATGAAATTACCTAAAAATTATATTGTTAAAGTCTCTTACTTATTAGCTAGAGTCTATTAGCTATTTGCTAGAGTCTATTAGCTATTTGCTAGAGTCTATTAGCTATTTGCTAGAGTCTATTAGCTATTTGCCAGAAGCTATAATTGAGTAGCCTTGTATCGTATTAGTGGCCTTAGTCTCTTATTAATGGCCACCCTCCTCATTGAGGTAAGAGACGTGGAGGAGCTCATGCTCCCGGCCCTTGAGGATGCCGTTGTAGAGGTCGTCAATTAAGGGGTTGTCAGCCGCGCGTTTGTAGCTCATGAGCTTGTCCACGCTGTAGAGGCCTTTGCCCCTTAGCTCTTTTACGCTCAAGGGCACATAGGGCTGCCCGGCGCCGCTCACGCAGCCGCCTGGGCAGGCCATCACTTCCACGAAATCAAAGACCTTGCGGCCGCTCTTGATGTCATCTAGGAGTTGTCCGGTGTTACCCAAACCGCTCACCACGGCTATGCGGATCTCTTTGCCCTTGTAGCTGAGCTCAAACTCCTTGAGGCCCTCCATGCCGCGTTCGCCGGCCATGGCCATCTGGGAGAGAGTGGCGTTGGAGCCGTCCTCGGTTAAGGCCCTTAGTACCGCCTCGGTCACCCCGCCCGTCACCCCAAAGATGACTCCAGCTCCGGTTACAATACCGTAGGGAGTGTCCACGGCCTCAGGCTCCAGCTGGTTGAACTGGTAGCCTGACTGCTGGATCATCCTTATGAGCTCTTGGGTAGTTAGGACGTGATCCACGTAGGGGACACCGTTTTTAGTGAACTGGGGACGAATGGCCTCGTATTTCTTGGCGGTGCAGGGCATGACCGCCAGGTGCACGTGGCGTTTGCCATTGGACTTGTAGGTCTCTTTAACAAGGGCCCCAAACATCTGCATGGGGGACTTGCAGGTGGATACCTGGGGCAAAAGATCCGGATGCCTTTTTTCCACGTAGTTTATCCAGGCCGGGCAGCAGGAGGTGAAGAGGGGGAGCGTGTGGGGTTTCTCCACGTAGTTCAAAAACTCCCTGGATTCCTCCAAGACGGTTAGATCGGCCCCTAAGGTAGTGTCGAAGACCCTATGGAAGCCCATGCGCTTGAGGGCAGCGACAATTAGCCCCAGGGAGTTCTGGCCGTCCTCAAAGCCCATCTGCTTCCCAATGGCCACCCGCACGGCCGGGGCTATCTGGACGCTCACGTTGGTGTTCTTGTCCAAGAGATCCGTCCACACGGCCTCTATGGAGTTTTTAACGGAAATGGCTCCGGTGGGGCAGACGGCTGAGCACTGTCCGCAGCTAACGCAGGGGGAATCGGCCACGGGCACCCCGAAGGCCGTGGCCACCTTCATGCTGGAACCCCTAAAGGCGAAGTCTATGGCTCCCACCTTCTGGATTTCATTGCAGACCCTGATGCAGTCACCGCAGAGTATGCACTTGCTCCTGTCGATGGAGATGGAGTGGGACGACTCGTCCGGGTCCGGGGTGTAGCTGGTGTTTATGTAGCGCACGTTTTTTATGCCGAACTTAAGCGCCAGGTTCTGGAGCCGGCACTCACCGCTCTTGTTGCACACGGTGCAGTCGCGGTTGTGGTTGGCTAGTAAGAGCTCCAGGATGTTCTTGCGGTACTTCCGCAACCGCTCGGTGTTGGTCCAGACCTTGTGGCCCGGCCTGGGAGGCTCGGAGCAGGCGGCCTCCAAGCCGCCCTTCTCGTTTTCCACCAGGCACATGCGGCAGGCTCCGTGGATGGATAATTCCGTGTAGTAACAGAAGGTGGGAAGCTCAATACCAATTTTTCTTATGAGCTCCAGGATATTCCTCTCGTCGTGTATCTCGACCGGGATATTGTCGATTGTCATGTAGCCCTTCATCACCAGGCCTCCTTTATGGCCAGATATTTACAGCTGGAAACGCAGACGCCGCAGCGGGTGCAGATTATGGGGTCTATTTTGTAGAGCTCTTTTATCTTGCCGGAGATGGCGTTGGTGGGGCAGAGCTTGGCGCACTTGCTGCAGCCCTTGCAGAGCTCGGGTTCTATGAAATACTTCTTAAGCTTCTCGCAGGAATGCGCCGGGCACTGTTTGTCCACTATGTGGGCCAGATACTCGTCCTTGAAGTTCTTGATGGTGCTAAGAACCGGAGAGGGCGCGGTCTTACCTAAGCCGCAGAGGGCAGTGGCTTTAATGGTCGAGGCCAAATCCAGTAGGTTATCAATATCCGTGGGCCTACCGTTACCAGATACTATGCGCTCAAGTATCATGAGCATGCGCTTGGTTCCTTCCCGACAGGGAATGCACTTGCCGCAGCTCTCTCTTTGGGTGAAGTTCATGAAGAAGCGGGCCAGCTCCACCATGCAGGTGTCCTCGTCGGCCACCACCAGCCCGCCGGATCCGATCATGGCGCCGGCGTTAGTTAAAGAGTCAAAGTCCAAGGGGAGCGAGAAATGCTCCTCGGTTAGGCAGGCCCCGGAGGGGCCTCCTATCTGCACGGCCTTGAACTTCTTTCCGCCCTTCATGCCGCCGCCCACGTCATAGATGACCTCTTTTAAGGTCATGCCTAGGGGCACCTCAATGAGTCCGGTGTTTTCGATGTTTCCGGTGATGGAGAAGGCCTTGGTGCCCGGGCTGGTTTCCGTCCCTATGCTTCTATAGTATTCCGATCCCTTGTCGATAATGACCGTTACGTTGGCGAATGTTTCCACGTTATTTAAGACCGTTGGGTGGTCAAAGAGTCCGTGCTCCACGGTCCTGGGCGGCTTCACCCTGGGGAAGCCCCGCTTCCCCTCGATGGATGCCGTGAGCGCGCTTCCTTCCCCGCACACGAAGGCGCCAGCGCCGCGGTTGAGGTGGAAGCGGAAGCTGTAGTCGGTTCCCAGGATGTGATCGCCCGCGAGGCCGTAGGTCTCCAAGTCGGCTATAGCTTTCTTGAGTCGTCTCACGGCCAGGGGATACTCGGCCCTCACGTAGATGTAGCCGTCATTGGCGCCGGTCGCCAGCCCCGCGATGAGCATGCCTTCCAGCATCCTATGGGGATCGCCCTCCATGATGCTGCAGTCCATGAAGGCCCCCGGGTCACCCTCGTCGCCGTTACAGACTATGTACTTGGGGTAGAGCTTTTGTCTGGCCACCTGCTGCCACTTGTAGCCCGTGGGGAATCCTCCGCCACCCCGGCCGCGCAGCTTGGAGTCGGATATCTCCTCGATTATCTTGGTCGCGCTCATATCGAAGAGGGCCTTCTCAAAGGATCCGTAGCCGCCCACGCTCAGGTACTCCAGAATGGACTCGGCGTCTATGTTGCCGCAGTTGGCCAGGACCAGCCTCAGCTGTTTCTTGAAGAAGGGTATGTCGTCGTTACGCTTGCAGACATGCCCATCTTTGTCCTTATACGCCAAATGCTCCACGTGGCGACCCTGCTCTATGGTCTCAGTTATAATGGTCTCGCAGTCTGCGGGCGTAACCTTGGTGTAGAGGTATCCCTCGGGCTCGATGCGCACCAGGACACCTTTCTCGCACAAGGCCTGGCAGCCGCTCTTCTTGAGGCCCACGCCGTGTCCGTCCTCGATGAACCTAACCGAGCAGGGGATGTTCATTTCGCTAAGTAGTGTCTTGAACTGCTCGTAGACATCCTCAGCGCCGCTAGCCACGCAACCAGTGCCGGAGCAGACGAGGATCTTTCTCACCTCGTCTTTGGCGGCCTTGCGGCATTTTTCCCTTAAGTCTTTGAGTTCTTGTCTGCTTTTTAGCATCTGTATTTACTCCAATCTGCCGCCGTTTACGGATTGTAAGAGCTCGGAAGCCTTTTGCGGGGTCATGGCTGGATAAGCCTTGCCGTTTAGGGTGATGACCGGTGAGAGACCGCAGGCACCAAGGCAGGCGACCACCTCCACGGTGAATTCCTGATCCTGGGTGGTCACGGCCCCGTCCGCGAGCCGCAGCTCTGAGCGCAGCCTCTCCAGGATGGGAAGGGACTTCCTCACGTGGCAGGCCGTGCCGTCGCAGACCTTGATGATGTTTCTCCCCTTGGGCTCTAGGGAAAAGTTCTCGTAAAAGGTGGCCAGGGAATATATCCTGGCCTCGCTTAGCCCGGTGTTTGTCGAGAGAAAGGGGAACACCTCCCTAGGTAGATAGCGGTAGTGCTCCTGGATCTCCTGGAGGATGGCGATGATGGAGCTGGGAGATCCCTTGAAGGATCTAACAATTTCCTCCACCCTTTCAATGTTGATTGGATTTTCCATTATGTCACCAAATATTATGTTGTCGTGTGTTTAAAGCTTATGACCATTGTTATTTGAACTAACTCTAACCGCGTAAACCTAGAGGAAAAATTTACCTAAATCAGCGTGATCTTTACGAAAGATATTTTCCTGGCTTATAAGAACTATATGGCTAAGAACGTAACTCCCGCGTTAATTCCACCAAAAACATTTTCTTGTAAGTTAAGCCCTCTCGCGAAAAAAGGATTTGCCTAAGGGAGAGGAAAGAAAACGGTGTTATGGAAAACTATGGGCCGCCAGAAAAGGCTGCTTTTCCTAGATTGTAGGTTAGAGTGAGGTGTATCAGGGAAAGATTGAGAGATTGGGGAAAATATGGTATGCGATCTGATTCTGCAAGTTTTGTTTTTGGACTTGTATTATCCTGATTGGAATATTTAGGCCATTTATAAAACTTGAGATGGATTATAATTTGGCATTTTATAATTTGACGAATAAAATCTAGATTAAAAGCGGGTAAAAATAAAACCTTGTGTAAATATCTTAAATTTACACAAGGGAAATCCTGGAACAAGGGCCTGATTTCAAAATAACCTGTTGATTTTTCCTCATTTATTGGTGTTGTCAATTTGTCAACACCCTGAGATTTAAGCTCCTTCTCTGTTTAGAGCGAGTTCCCCCCTCAAATGGAAATGTGGCTTTTTTTGGGGGCGCTGGGTTTTGGCGTTCAGTATAAGATACTGGATAAGTGCTTTTTACTTTTTTTTAATGTGAGTGTTTGTGTTTGTGTTTGTGTGTGTGTGTGTGTGTGTGTGTGTGTGTGTGTGTGAAAGAATTTATCTAAAAAAGCCCTATATTCCATCCCCTATGTTTTTACTAGGGTGAATATGTGGCGACACCTAAGAAAAAGATCCTCCCGTGATAAAAAAAATTATCGAAAGAAGCATGTTTTTAATTTTTAAAGAAGCTGCTTTTTAAATTATCCAAATCATTGATTTTTTTGATTTAGGTTCAGATTAGATCATTACCTTATAGGTTATTTTAGCCTTTGATAGAACTAAGGGATAAGGTGATTAAAAGTGTTGTTTTTGGGTAACTCGTGTGAAATCTAATTTTGAGAAAAGTGAGGCGGGTAAAAGGGTAGCGGGGATATAAATGAGGGTAGGCAAAAAAAGATATAAAAAATAAATTTTCTAAAAGACAGCATTTTGGTAAAAAATTACTGAATAATTATTTTTATCTTTTTTCTATTCAATATTTAGAAAAATAGGCAAAACAGGTGCATT
>JAITJT010000231.1 GCA_031278795.1 Deltaproteobacteria bacterium
CTAAGCGCCAAGAGCCCTATCCAAAGGCCGGGGCGAAAACTTAGAGTAATGTTGCAGCTTCAAACAACGCGCACCTTGTGCGCGTTTAGGGGACTTAAATTATGGGTGAGTTAACCTTAAAAGCTTCCATTTAGGGAAGATAGAACACTGAAAAAACTCCCAAGAATAGAAGAATAAGCGCATCGAAAAGCATCTAAGGATTAGCCTAAACGATTAATGACCTACAAGGGCTAGAAAAAAACCTTGGCTATTTATTAGCCTCTACTCCCTCAAGGCCTCCTCGGCCCCTTTGAGTACGCTACCTGTGGGCGCGGCGTCTTCACCTCCCACCAGGACTCTTAGCTCAATGCGGCGCATGTCAGGATCCTCCTGGGGGTCTTCCGGGGCGTCCGGGTCGCTTCCGCCGCTTAGCCTGGAGCCCATGCCGTAGTTGCGGATGGGCATGAAGGAGCCCTTGGCGTAGAGCAGGGCGGCCACAGTGTGGGAGCGCTCCAAGGATAGCTCGTAGTTGCGCCGGGCTTGGCCAATGGCGTCGGCGTGGCCGTAGATGACCAGACTCACGCTTATCTGCATCTCTGAGCAGAGGCGCTCTAAGGCCACCAGGTTGTCCACGGCCTCGCTAAGTTTTGGGGCGTCCTCCGGGACTGGGTCGGCCTTGTTTAGGGGAAAGTGGATGACCACGCCGTTTATGGATTTGGCTAAAGCCTGCATCTGGTTGGTGCGCGGATCGGTTAGCTTGGAGAAATCCAGGCTACTCACCCCGGGGATGGTGAGCGCCCTCTCCCTGGTTTCCATAATCCAGCCCAGATTGGCCTCCCCGGTAAGAGTCAGGGCCCCGGTGTCGGAGTCGTACTTCATAGTGACACCTGGCGGGAGAGGTATGGCCTTTTCCACGCGCTGAATGACTATGGGTGGATCCATGGACACGAAGGGCTTGGTGATTATGGTGAAGTCACCTTCATTGAGGCCTTGGTCGGCCTTGAGGATGGGCGCCGGATCCGGCGCCAGCTCGTCTTTGAAGCAGATTATCTCAATATTTCCGCCAGGCACCTTGGTGACGTTACCCACGGCTAGCCCGGGCACCGAGTTGAGGCGGTTGATGGTCCTGGTGACCTTGTCTTGATAGAGCTGCATGGACTTGGCGTTGGCCGCTAAGGCTTCTTCGCTTCTAACTTGTTCTTTTGCTTGAAGCTCCCTCTCGTGCCTCTTTTCGTACCACATGGAGCCTAAAAAGAGGAATATGAGGAGTAAGGCAATCAGGGGGGCCTTCCGCACCAGGAAGGGGATCTTCTTGGGATCTTGGTACTGGGCCACCAGGAAGGGCTCGAAAAATGGCCTATAGCGCTTGAAGGGCTGGGCGTTCCCCTTGAACTCGCTTAAATCAGTGGCCGCGTCCACCACCCAGAGCTCCAGGGCCGCCTGGAGCTCTGTGGTGAGGGTGGCTGGTGGGTTGCCGCGGACAACCGCGGCCATGAAGACCTCACCGGTCCTCAAAAGGTAGATGGTGCGCTCCCCAAAGCGCATGGTGTCCAGGTTCTCCTTTTGACTCACCGAAAAGCTGTCGCGGATGAAGTCCCTGATGGCCGTGAACATGGCCGCCACCATGTCCGCGTCCCGGGTCTCTCCCCCCTCGGAGATCATGTGGTCCAGCATGAGCCCGGACTCGGCGTGGATGAGGTAGATCTCCTCCACGTGAAAGACCAGGGTGTGCAAAAGGACTATCTCGGAAAAGGGCTTGTGCACCCTCAAGGCCTCCAGCCTCCACTTGAGGCCCTTGAGCGAGAGGCTCATCTCCAGGGTGTTGTTGAAGGACTGGAGCATGGAGGAGAAGGCGTCCGAGATGGACTTGCGGATGGCAGGACCTATCACCGGGAATATCTGGTTGGCCAGGGTCTCGGGGTTGCGCCTCACGGAGGCGCTCACAATCTTTTCCACCGTGGGCGCTAGAACAGTGTTTAGCTTGTCGTCCTTGTGAGACCTAAGGAGTATGGCCTCGGTCACCACCTGGGAGACGGTTCCGGCCAGCTGCTGGGGGTCACCCACCACGTTGGTGAGCTGGTGCAGCTGTTTGAGCTCCCTTTCTATGAGAAGCTGCCTGAGCTGCCCCATCTCGCTTTCAGGATCTGGAAGAGGCGGAAGCGGCTCCCCTAAAATGGGTCCATGGCTACTACCCTGGGCCTGAGCCTGCGGCTCTCCGGTACCGTCCAGATACAGACTCTCATAATCTTCCCCAGAGGGTATCGAGCTGTCCTCTATGTATTCCCCCACGCCGTCATCCGGGAACTGGGTGCTAGCTGAGGAATAGCTATCCAAGGATGGGGCCGTGGCCCCGGTGCCCAGCATGGGCTCGTCCTTGAAGTACTCGTCCAGCTCGCTTAAAAGCATATCTTCCGTGGCCTGGATATCGCTTTGCGATTTAGAAACGGCCTTCTGGAAACCATCCGCGTCCAGGCCGTCACTTGCTTCCCCGTCCTTAGCCTCCTCAGGATGGGTGTCTTCTGAGGAAGTATCCTCCGGAGGATCGTCCCCCGGGGAACCAGGGGATTCTGGAGGACTTGATTCTGAAGGGACTTCCAGGGAGGGAAGCGTGGGGGCGCTAGCGCCCCCAGCGCTTCCTTCCTGGGAATCTTGGTCTAGGCTTCCAAAGGCATCTTCTAGGGTCTCTTCATGGTTATCTTCTTGGGTATCTTCTTGGCTCTCTCTACGTCTTTCTTCTTGGCTCTTTTCTTGGCTATCAGGCTCCATGTCGCTTTTGACTAAAGACTCCCCGAGACTTCCCTCGGAAGGAGAGACCTTGTGGTCTTCCTCCGGAGGATTTGCGGTATCCAAAGACCCCTCTTGGTCAAGAGGTGGCTCCTCCGGAGCGCTCGCGCTCAGGTCTCCACTTTCCCCTTCCGGGGGACCTGGGGGAGGGGCCTCTTTTTTGGGTTCTTTGGAAAATAGTCTCTTGATAAGTCCCATGATATGGATATTCCATGGGGGCCAGGGAAGCCCTGGCCCCTTTTAGAGCTTTAAGGGGATAAAAAAACGCCTGAAGCTTGTTTCTTGGACAAAGCCGAAAAGCCCTAGTAGGAGTTGTGCTCACCGCCACCGGAGTCCCAGTTCTGGTGCTCACCATTGTCATGGCCCTGGTTCTCGCCCTCGCCCTGTCCGTCCGAGACGGGCTGCAGCTCGTCCGGGCCCGGCTCCTCCTCATCCTCGCTGTCCGGGTCAAGGTTCCAGGGCTTGGCCAGGTGGGAGACCACGCCGGTCATCATGGAGGACATATGGGTGCGGTAGACCATGTCGTTTCTGATCTGGGAGTCGGTCTTCTGGATGAGGGTGGTGAGCTCGTTCACCTTCTCGTCTATCTTGTTGTTGAGACTGGTGGTCTCCTTCTGGAAGAGATCCCTCAGAGCCCTCTCGGTGTTGTCCAGGCTCTGGGAGAGCTTGTTGGCGCGCCTATCCAGATTCTCGTTGGTGTTCTGGATCTCGCTCTGGAGGCGGTTGGCAGCCTCCTCCCGCTCGTGGATCTCCTTGGAGAGGCCGTCCTGGAAGTCGCGGCGGGCGGCTTCCATCTGGTTCTCCCTCTCCCGGGCCTCGGCCTTGATGGCCTCCTGGCGTTCCCTCTCCTCGTTCTTCAAGGCTGTCTCGCGCTCGTCCTTCTCCTCATTGAGGCGGGTGTAGATAGCCGCGATCTCGCTTTTCATGAAGTTTTCCAAAGAGTCGATGCGGCTGCGGAGGGCTTCCCGGGCCTCGTTGATCTCCCGCAAAAACCTTTCCTCCTGGCGGCGGAAACGTGTTTCCATGTCCTTCAGCTGGGCCCCGAAGAGGATTTCACGCACCTGGGCCATGGGAGCGTTTTTTTCATAGCCCGCGCGGGGCAAATTTTTTGTCATGGGTCTTAAACCTCCGGAATGAGCAGGGCTTTTACCTGGTCAATATGATTCGGGCGAGGTGCTTCGCACTACCGGAAAAGAGCCTTTGCATGGGCTTTTCCCGCGTAAGTCCAAAACGCCTCAGAACGCTAATTTTAAAGAATTTTAGTATGATTCTGAATGTTATTTTTCACAGCCGGCCCCCTTCCCCTTTGAAAGAGGGATATTGACATGATAATTGGCAACGGCCTTCTTAGCAAGTAAAAGCCAGAAAAAATTTTTGAAGCTAAAGAGTTGGAGAGAAGATCTAACAAAAAATGCTTTAGATTAACTTTAAAAATAGATTTTCGACTTAAGTATGTGCTCATTCCAGGAAAAACGCTGTTTTTTTCCCTCTCTTTCTAGAACTTAACTCTCAGTACCAGGATTAGACTCCCTAAACTAATATTACCTAAAGCTATTACCCAGCGTGAGTAAGAAAAAGAGAGTATGGAGGAAGAAAGAAATTAATGCAAGTTATAAGTGTTTTTCTGTTATTCTAAATTTTCCATGGGGAAGATTTTTTAGCTGCACTGGGGATGCCAGGTGAGCATCTAAGGGGGAAATTTAGGCTTGGAGCGGAAGGTGGAAGAGACGGGATTTTTGGAGGACGTGAGATTCAAATTATTTCCTAGGCATGAGCTCATGAAATTGAACTGCAATTTTTCAGTACTGCTTTATTTAGCGCTAATCTTTAGCGCTACTTAGTACTACTTTTTAGAAGACATAATGTAGTTCATCTCTTTTTGCTATGTGGAATTTACAAAAAAAATAACTTCTTGATAAATCTTACGATAATTAACGCATGAGCGCGGTAGTGCTATTAGCATTTATTGACTACATTAGGAGAAAAAAACTTTGCTGAAGGTAAACGTTTGTGCTAGGCTAATCATGATAAAACCGTGATGCTAAAAAGAATAAAAGAGTCGCTATAATGGCAAAAAAAGTAAAGTATTTTTTCTAATAAAGTTAGGTCTCTTTGGATAAATCATGAAAGAATCATATTGACCCTAGGGAGCGTCCCCCAGAAGAACCTTTTCATTTCAGAGGACTCACAGAATATGACCCTAAAAGAACTTCCCC
>JAITJT010000260.1 GCA_031278795.1 Deltaproteobacteria bacterium
TATAAGCCAAAAGCCAAAAGCCAAAAGCCAAAAGCCAAAAGCCAAAAGCCAAAAGCCAAAAGCCAAAAGCCATAAGCCATAAGCCATAAGCAAACGTATTAGCTAAATTAAAAAGCCATTAGCCAAAAGAAAAAAAATGCCTTAGCTAAAGCAAAAAAGCCATAAAATCAAAGTTTAAGAGGCTAATAATAAGAAGCAAAAAACAAAAAAAACCCTAAAAGGCTAATAATTATAAGACAAAATATCAAAATCCCAAAGGGATCCTATATATGCGTAGCTAGAAAATATTCAACACATCACTCCACACATAATACCAGCACCAAAAATATAGAAAAAAACACGGTGAAGAAATGACGCTCACAAATCTCGCCCAAAGGGCCAAAGACTCCCTTCCGACCCTATTTTCTTCCAGCTCCAACACCCGCAACCTGGCTCTCACCACACTAGCAAGGCTCTTAATTGAGAGAATGGACGAGCTAATCTCGGCCAATCAAGAGGACGTGGAAAAGGCCAGGGGCTCTGGGTTTCCGGAACCCTTGATAGATCGCCTGGAACTTAACCAGACCCGCGTGGCGGGTCTGGCCAAGGGCATACAGGAGGTGGCAGCCCTTCCGGATCCCCTGGGGGCCGTGGAGGACCTAAAGGTTGTGGAAAGCGGCTTGAGGGTGGGGCGCATGCGGGTGCCCCTGGGGCTCATAGCCTTCATCTGCGAGGCCAGGCCCGGGGCCGTGGCCGAGGCGGCCGCCATGGCGCTTAAGAGTGGAAACGGCCTTCTGGTGAAACCTGGTAAGGAGGCTAAAAACAGCTCTAAATGCATAGGAAGCCTCATTGGGGAGGCCTTAAGCCAGGCCCAGCTCTCAGGGGATCTGGTGGCGGTACTGTCAGGGACCGGTAGGGAAGACCTCGTGGAGCTCCTTAAACTAAGCGATTATGTGGATCTGGTGATTCCCCGCGGTGGCGAGGGGCTCATCCGCTTCGTCGCGGAGAATAGCCGCATACCGGTTCTCAAGCACTTCAAGGGCGTCTGCCACCTCTATGTGGACAAGGGCGCGGATCTGGACATGGCCGTGAGCCTCATTATTAACGGCAAGGCCAACAGGCCCGGGACCTGTAACGCCCTGGAGTGCCTGCTTGTGAATCAAGACGAGGCCACTCAGCTCTTTCCGCGTCTCATCCCGCTTTTTAAGGATAATGGCATAAAGATTAGGGCCCACGAGTCGGCGTACTCCCATCTGGAGGGACATTTGGGTAGCCTTCTACAGAAGGCAGATGATAGCGATTGGGGCAAAGAGTATTTGGACTTGACCCTTTCGGTGAAGCTCGTCACCAACATGGAGGAGGCCTTGGAGCACATCCGCCTCTACGGCTCCCAGCATACCGAGGTGATAGTGACGAGAGATCTAATCCGGGCCGAGGAGTTCGTGAAAAAAGCCGACGCCGGCTGCGTAATGGTTAACGCCTCCACCAGGCTAAACGACGGAGGTTGCCTGGGACTCGGGGCCGAGATAGGCATAAGCACCTCCAAGCTCCAGGCCTACGGCCCCATGGGCCTCCAAGAGCTCACCACCCGCAAGTTTGTGGTCCTGGGCCAAGGGCAGATCCGTTCGTGACAGGTGAGAGCGCCTCTTCCCAGAGGAGGAGGCTTATCCTCTATTTCCTCATGGTCCTCACCATGCTCCTGTGGGGGGGAACCTTCTCTGCCGGAAAGCTAGCCTCCCAGGGAGCTGGACCCATAAGTGTGGCCTTCTTCCGCTTCCTCATATCGGCTCTCTTTCTCTTTCCCCAGCACAGGCTCATGGAGGGGCATTTCCTTCCCAGAAAGAACAGCATAAGGGTCTGGATACTCATAGCGCTTTCGGCACTAACCGGGCTCGTACTCTACAACTACTTTTTCATAAGGGGCCTAGCCTTGACCGGAGCGGGCCGGGGCTCGGTCATTGTCGCCACCAACCCGGCCTTAGTCTATGTGGGAACCGTCATATTTTTTCACGAGCGCTTAACCCTAGTACGCCTTTTAGGGATAGTACTCGCGGTAATAGGTACCATAGTAGTGGTCTCTTCCGGGAACCCCTTGAGTCTCCTTCAAGGAGCCGTCTCCCTAGGTGATGTCTTCATGGTCGCCTGCGTCTTGTCCTGGGCCTGCTACGCCCTTTTGGGAAAGCTCCTCTTAGCTGAGATTTCCCCGGTATCCGCCAATCTCTGGACAACCATTGTGTCCTTGGTCTTTCTTCTCCCCCTCCTATTCCTGTCCCACGAGGATCCTTTGGCCTTCCTCCACTTCTCATCTACCACTTGGCTATCCATAGGTTTCTTGGGCGTCTGCGGTACGGTTCTGGGTTTTACCTTCTTCTATTACGGAATCCTGAACCTAGGCCCCAACCGGGCCTCGGTCTTCGTCTCACTCGTGCCCTTCTTCGCCATACTCTGCGGGGCCATTATCTTTGGGGAGAGCATCTCGCCCTCAATCGTAATTGGGCTAATCTTAAGCCTTATGGGGCTTACCATCATACAGAGATACTAATGTGAGAAAATTTTACGACTTTTTTGTAGGTCAAAATATGTTTTTGCCCTACATTTTGGAGGCCTGGGCTGACTAGCGAGACTAAGGATATTTTAAAAAACACCAAAGATTTTGGGTCCTTTTATTTTTTTGTGAAATTTAGCCAAAAAGTTAGCTAAACCAGATATTTTAAAAGAATCTTTTCCCTTTGTGTGGAAGCCAAAATTTAATGTATCGTGCTATTTAATTGTATGCGAAAGACTTGTCTCATAAGGCGATTTGTGGTTTAAGGACAATCTATCCTCAGATCTAGAAACATGAAAACACAGCAAATATTTACGCTAATATCTAAAAATTTAAATTGAGCTAGCTATTTTTCAAACTAGCTATAGGGGAAGCGTGCGCGAACGCCTGACCCCTGGAATTTTCATTGGAAGATTTTTCAAGTATTTCCGAAAAAAAATGATATTAGATTTGTTGAAGAGAGTGTTTTTTTGGTCAAAACAATCTAAAAACTTTCCTCTGTCATGATATTAAATTTTTGCTTAGTGTGCCTATTAGGTAAGAGCTTTGCCAAAAATATAATCGCTTATGAGCGTAAAAAAAACGAGCGTGAGGTGGTTTTTATATTTGGAAGCTTCAACTTAATCCGAGCTGTTACTAGATCTATAAATGTTTTAGGAAGTTAGATTAATATTTTCGCCCATGTTTGTTTCACCCTCGAAATCGTCATGATGGAGAGATTTGAACTATTTAACTATATTAGGGAGTTAAAAAAATATCTTTGGTCAAAAACAAATTTTATTACATCAATGATGACTTAAATCGTTATTTTTCCGCAAAATATTGACGTATCGGGGAAAAAATATCTTCACTAAAGTTGCGAAAAAAGAAGGTTGATAGAGAGCTCACGACAGCTGGATTCTTTGTGTTACTAAGGAAGCATGCAAAAGATATTCAGAAAGCCTTTGCTATGTTTATGTCGAAAGTAGAAGCGGAAAGAGGATTTTGGAGAGATAAGGATTTATACAAATAAATGACAGTGGAATCTTTGATTATTGAGTTTTCAAAAATTAAATGTTCAAGATATAGGTAGTAAATTAAGGGTTAAAATTTAACAAAAGAATAAAAAGACATATTAAAAAGCTTTGACATGCTGCTGTCTTAGGTAAAATTCTTCGTATAAACGAAGCTTTGTGCTACCAGGACAGTATGAGCTTGCTTGCCCCTACCTATTTGAAGAAAATACCAGAGAGTAAATCATAGGTCTGTATCGTTATCCACGTCGAGATCCTCATCGCTATTTACGAGCATTGAGTAGTCTTCGAGGATTTTCTTCACCTCCTCGAGGAACATGGCGATGGAGGCGATGTTTGAAAGGCTTAGGTGCTCAAATCTCTTGTGCATCTGCGCCCTGTTGCTTCTGACCCTGGCCTCGTGGGCCTCATATACCTCTTGGCCTTTTTTCGTCAAGCTCAGTTTTATTTCCCTCCCGCTCTCGTCCGATACCGACTTTCCCAGAAATTTCATAGAGGAGAGCTTGCTGATGGTCTTGGACATGGCCCCTTTGGTTACGGCGAACCTCGTGGCCAGGTCGGTGATGGTGATGTCGGGCGTTCTTCCAATAAAAACCAAGACGTGGGACTCCTTGGTGGGGAGGTTTCCATACAGGGGAACTGGCGCGCTGTTATTGTTAAGTCTAGTGTAGAGAGATGCCACGTCATAGAACTCGTCCACCAGACAGTTGAGGAGCTGTTTTATCTTGTCGTCCATGTAACCCTCTAAAATTTGTCCCAAAGCTTCGAGACAAGGATTGAACATTTTCCGCGCTCATTCAAGTCCGCGATTTAGCCCGGCGTTTTTGTAGGCTCTCGCGGATATTTGGAAAAATTTGCGGAAAAGGGGCGGCCAATAGAGAGGCCATGGACAACAATACCATATCTAGGGGCGACTGTCAAAAGCGCACTACTTTAGCGTGTTTTGTGGACTATCAGACTACAAAGCTTTGCTTGAATATAATTTTAGCGTAAGCGCTATCTATTGGAATCAGTCGCGCCTAAAAAAATAAAATTCATGAAAAGATAAAATTTTTTTGATATTTTTTTCTCTACCACACACAACTGTAGTGAGAAATCAAAACGAAATTATTAGATCATCAACTCTTTTCAGCCTTTATGAGAAACATGGGGCTTGAGCGGTACATGAGCTGTTCAGATTCGGTGTAGACTCTGGAGCTGATGTTCGCCTCGCAATAGATTTTGGAAAATCCGGCATCAAGGAGCGCGCCTAGGTCCCAGTTGGGCCTGAGTCTCGCGCACTGGGGCATTTTGCGGCGAAACTCAATCATCTCCGGGGTGAAGATATGAAGAGGCTGCTCAGGGAAACGCACGCGGCATTCCTCGTAATCCTTGAGCACGGCGGCGTGTCTTTCCTCGTTAAAGAGGTCATAGTTCCAGTTGGCGTCAAAGATTAGTGTGGAGCCCTTGGGCTTTAAGACCCGTTTCCACTCGCGGTAGGCCTTTTCAGCGTCAATGAGCGTCCAGGCCACGTTCCTGCTGATGACCAGATCGAAGGTGTTGTCGTCAAAGGGGAGATCCTGGGAGTCGGCCTTCTGGAAGTCGATTTTGAGATCCAGTTTCTCCGCGTTGGCTCTGGCCGCCTCCACCATTGTTTCGGTGTAGTCCACGGCTCTAACCTGGCTTCCCGCCTGACTTAATATTATCGCGAAAAAGCCTGGCCCGGTTCCCACGTCCAAGACCTTGAGCGATTCCAGGGTTTCGACGTTTTCACTAATTATCTTAAGCCAGGCCTCCCTTTTGAAGGAATTCAACTCGCTGTTCACCAAGTTTGAGTACCTGTCGGTACTATCTTCCCAGTTTTTCAAAAGCTCCGTCTCCGTGGTCATGCTCACTCTCCTACATCCAGCTTGTCCCACTTTATGGGCGCGTAGCCGTCGATTCCCAGCTCAAAGTTTTTGACTCTCTTGGGGTTGTAGGCGTAGGCCGCCACCGGATAGTAGATGGGAATGGATACGGCGTCTCCACTTATATAGCCGAATATGTCGTCATATCTGGCTTGGCGTTCTGTTTCGTCAATGGTCGCGAGCACCTCCGGGATGCGCTCCATGATATAGGGGTCTGTCCATATTTTGGCCGGGCGGTCTAGGCCACCGAAAGGCGCGAAGAGCTCCCCTAGGGCCGTGTGCGGCATCCAGGAGTCGGACGGTGTGCGGAACAGGGCCAGATCGAACATCCTAGTGTTTAAGACCGTCTCGTAGTAGCCGTTACGATCGAGTATATTAAGGTTCACCTTTACGCCCACCTGGGTGAGCTCGGATTGCACGAATTCTGCCAGGCTCTTCCACTCCGGAAACTCGGCCACTGAAAGGACGAAGTTATACTCAAGGTTCTTTCCATCCTTCTCCCGGATTCCGTCACCGTTGGAGTCCACGTAGCCAGCCTCCTCCAAGAGCGATTTGGCCTTTTCCTTGTCACCTGGATAGCCGTAATTGTTTTTGTCAGTTACGTAGGGCACCTCTTTTTGGAAAAAGCCGTCAGCGACACTACCAATATTATCAAATAGGCTCTCGGTTATGACTTTGGTGTCAATGGCGTAGTTCATGGCGAGCCTTAGGTTTTTATCCGCGAATTTTCCCTCGTCGTTGTTGAAGGCGATGACGTGGGAGCACAAGGTCTCATTGATCAATACCTCAATGGACTTGTCCGCCATGAGTTCAGGCACCACTTCTATGGGTATTTTAGCCACGTAGTCGCCGCCAACAATATCCACCTCACCGCTTTTAAGGGCCAAGATCCTGGCTTGGCTATCCAAGACCACCTTGAAGCGGAGCCTATCGAGTATGGGCTTCTCGCCCCAGTAATGGGGATTGGGAACCAAGGTGTATTCCCTGTCCTTTTCATAAGTCTCGAGCATCCACTGCCCGGTGCCAATGGGACGGGTGAAGCGTCCGGCCGGGTTATTGGGATCCGCCTCGATGGAGGCCGGGCTTAGAAACCTCACGGGCCTGGGGTAGCTCTGCTCAATTAGAACCGAGTAGGCATTTTGCTTATAGACCACCTTCACCGTGTACTTGTCCAGGGCCTCCATGTCGTCCACCTGGTATGAGGCCAGAGCGGAGAAGGTATCGTTTCCCACCCAGCGCTTGAGGTTGAAGATAACCGCATCAGCGTCAAAGTCAGTGCCGTCGGAGAACTTCACTCCCTCCCTAAGGTGGTAGGTGTAGGTCTTACCGTCTTCCGAGATGTCCCAGCTGGTGGCCAGGAGCGGGAGGATCTTCCCCTCGCCGCCGTCTTCCACCAGGCCCTCATAGATCATCTTGAAAAGGAAATGCGGGCCGTTGTAGCTAGCCGTGTCCAGCTCGTCCATGGCCCCGTCCCGGTAGACGGCTATCACTAGCTCTTTTCCCTTAGGAGTTCCGGAGGAACTAGAGCCTCCGGAGGCGGCGTTAGTTCCACCGCTTCCACCGCTGTCTCCGCAAGCTGGGAACACTAAGGCCGCGCATAACACAAACGCCATTATAAGCAAATGCACTTTAGATGTTTTCATAGTCGGGTATCTCCTTGAGGTGGCAGGAAACGAAATGTTCTCCGCCTCTGTCAATTAATCTCGGCCTTTCGGTGAAGCACTGGGGGAAACTGAAGAGACAGCGGTTTTGGAAGATGCAGCCCTGTCTGCTGATGACCATCTCCTCGCCCTCTTTGAAGAGGACCTTCTTCTTGGTCTTTTTCCTAGGGTCCGTGCTCAGGGAGGCCGCGTTCAAGGCCAGGGTGTAGGGGTGGAGAGGCTGGGCGTCGCTTGAGGGAAGCACCTCCACTAGGTTCCCCAGATACATGACGGCCACGCGGTTGCACACGGCCTTCACGGCCGCTAGATCGTGCGAGATGAAGAGATAGGTAGAGCCCAGCTCGTTTCTGAGTCTCTTGAGGAGCCTCAGGATCTTCCCCTTCACCGCCTGGTCGATGCTGGAGGTGGGCTCGTCACAGACGACGAACCTGGGATTCAGGATGAGGCCCCTGGCTATGCCCACTCTCTGGAGCTGTCCGCCGGACATCTCGGAGGGGTAGCGGGACATGAATTCCGGGCCCAGGCCCACTCTCTTAAGCATTCTCTCTATTCTCTCCACATTCTCATCCTCGTCTTCCCCCACCCCAAAATTGTTGAGGGGTTCAAGGAGGGCGTTTTGGACGGTGAGATAGGGGTTAAAGGAGTTGGCGGTTCCCTGAAAGACCATCTGGATGCGGTTGCGGAGCATTCTCATCTTATTGTAGTTGTACTTGGAGATGTCCTCGCCTTCAAAGATGATCTTTCCCTTGGTGGGCTTCTCCAGCATGAGGAGCATCTTCCCCAGGGTGCTCTTTCCGGATCCTGACTCTCCCACCAGCCCCAATATCTCGCTCTGTTTGAGGTTCAGCGAGAGGTTGTAGACCTGGTAGTCTCGTGGCCTCTTTTTGAGGTCATAGGCCTTGTAGAGCCTTTTCGCAGTTAAAATGTCAGTTGCTTCTTCAGTCATTTCATACGCCCGTGAGCTTCAATAGTTTTTTGGTGAATTCTGCCTTGGGTTTCAAAAGGACATCGTTTACCGCTCCGCACTCCACAATGTGCCCCTCGTGAATGACATAGACGTCATCGGCCGTTTGCGCCACAACGCCTAGGTCGTGGGTAATCAAAAGTATGGCGAGCCCCGTATTCTTGAGCCTGATGAATTCATCCAAGATGGCCGCCTGGGTGGTTAGATCCAAGCTAGACGTTGGCTCGTCAGCTATGAGGATGTCCGCCTTGGCCTCCAAGCCCATGGCCACCATCACCCTTTGGCACATGCCTCCGGAGAGCTCAAAGGGGTAGCTCTCCAAGACCTTGTCCGGGTCTTTCAAGCCAACTCTTAAGAGCACCTCCTTAAACTCCTCCATGGCCTCTTTCTTTTCCCCTCTAGGTGTGCGGGCGGCCTCAAAGAGGTGGCTCTTTACCTTGATGACCTGGTCCATGGAGCCCACCGGGTCCTGGAAGATCATGGCAACCTTGCTACCCCTGTATTTCTCGAGGGCCTTCTCGTCTAGGCTCAGGATGTTTTCGCCCTCCACGTCAATCTCTCCCCCTTCAATGAAGCCGGGTTTATCCACCAGGTTGAATATGGACTGGGCGATTATGGACTTTCCGCTACCGGATCCGCCCACGAGGGCCGTTATCTTTCCCTTGAACAAGTTGAGGCTCACCCCGTCAACGGCCTTGACCACGGTGTTTCCTGAGGCGAAGTAGGTCTTGAGGTCTTTTACGGACAAGATAGGTTCCTCGCCTCCAGTATCTGTACTGCAAAGTGCCTCCTCCTGCTCGGGCTCGGCTCCTTCGTCTTTAGTTTCCTCATCATCCTCCTCATCCGTGTACTCGTCATCTTTGGATTTGGAAAGATCCTCCGGATCCGGGGTGAGGGCCTCCCCCAAGCCCTCACCAAAGAGGTTGAAGGCCAAGACGCTCAGCATGATGGCGAAACCTGGCCAGAGGAGGAGCATGGGTTTGGAGGTGAGAAACTGCCTGCCGTCACTGAGCATTACCCCCCAGTCCGGGGTGGGGGGCTGCGATCCTAGGCCCAGAAAGGAAAAGCCGGCTATGTGGGCGATAACCGCGGCTATCCTCAAGGTGCCGTAGACGATAATGGGTGAGAGCACATTGGGCATGATGTGCTTGATAATCACCGCCGCGCGGCTGGAGCCCCCGCACTCCGCCGCCAGGATAAAATCTTTTTCTTTAATCTTCATGACCAAGCCCCTTATGAGCCTCGCGAAGGGGGCCCACCAGAGGCAAATGAAGACAATCACCAGGAGCTTGAGGCTGGCCTGGAAGTTTCCCACCAAGGCGAGGGCCAGAAGGATGGCGGGAAAGGTGGTACATACATCCACCACCCTCATGGTGAGGCTATCAAAAAGGCCGCCAATGTAGCCTGACAAGATCCCCACCGGAACGCCAATCAAAATGATCACGAAAGTCACGAGGATGGCGGAGCCCAGGCAGGCGCGGGTGCCGTAAATCAAGCGAGAAAGGACGTCCCGGCCCAGCTGATCGGTTCCCAAGGGGTATTCCCAGGAGGAGCCCTCAAGCTTCCGGGTTACGTCCGTCGCCAGTGGATCGTGCGGGCTGATAAACGCCGCGAAGATTCCGGAGAGGACAAACACCATGATGAGCACAAAGCCGATTATGGCGGATTTGTTGCGCAAAAGACGCCTTAATACCAGTTTGATCATGACGTTTCTTTCCCCAGTTTAATTTTTGGATCGATGAACATATAACACAAGTCTAAAAGAAGATTTATAATGATGTAGGTGAAGGCCACCACCAAAAGGTAGGCCTGTATAACAGGCACGTCCTTCAACCTAATGCTCTCTATGGCGAATTTTCCTATGCCGTTCCAGGAAAAGATGGTCTCGCAGGCGATGGAGCCTCCCAGGAGGCGCCCAAAGTTAAGCCCCAGTAGGGTCATAAGGGGTAGTACTGCGTTTTTGAGTCCGTGCTTCAACAGTGCCGCCCCTTCGCTTAGGCCCCTGGCCCTGGCGGCCTTGATAAAGGCGCTGAACCTAACTTCAATTAAATTAGATCGTAAGATGCGGATGTAGGTGGCACCGTAGGAAACGCTTAAGGTGAAAGCGGGGAGGAAGATATTTTTAAACTCGCTTCCAGAGATTACGGGAACCACGTTCAGGAACACTCCAAAGAAATAAAGCAGCATGAGCCCCAGCCAGAAGTCGGGAATGACCACCCCTCCGGCGCACAAGATCCTCACCCCGTGATCGAGGAAGGAGTCCTTGTAGCGTGCGGAGAGTAGGGCGATGGGCAAGGTGTACACAAGTGACAAGAGAGTCGCCATCAAGGCCAGCTCCAAAGTTGCTGGAAAGCGTCTCCCAATTTCCTCGGAAACGGGCTTTTTGGTCTGGAAAGAAGTGCCAAAATCCAGGACCACGGCCTTTTTCAGCCATTTAAAATACTGGACAGGCAAGGGATCGTCTAGGCCCATTTCCGTCCTGGCGGAGGCTATTGCCTCCGGTGTCACCTGAATTCCCCTCGTCCTCAAAGTGATCTCGGCCACGTCTCCGGATGAGGCGTTGCTTAAAGCGAAGGCCAGAACCGAAACCACAAAGAGCATGGGAATCAGTTGCAATAGTCTGTTGTAGGTGTATTTTAACATTTTGTTTCTAAAGTTTAAGGCGCGATCCTACGGGGTGGCGCCAAAGCCTGAATATTACTTGTCAGTTTAAAAAGAAATTTTAGTCAGAAAGATGCATTAAAATTAATGTTTACAAAAATAGATAATTGTTAGGCGAGCCTTAAATATCTTAATAATAGAGCTACTTTTAGGTAGCATATGCTTGAGAAATTAATTTTGAAGATCCTCTTATAATTATTTTAAAACAAAACCTTGTGCTTTAATGATTAACGATTAAATTTAGTTAATCCTTTTTTGTCTTGACGCAACTCGGGCGTATAGGCGCTTTCTGGCTTAAGGGCGGGAGTCTTAAATTTATTTAACCATAGTTTGCGATTATATTTGAAAATAATGCAAAAATAAATCATGATTAAGGTAAAATTTTAATAATAATTTATAGCTTATGAAAATAAAATATATTCAAGACGACCGAGCGTAAACTTAGAGCTATTATATGCGCTATACACACTTTTTTTCTAAAACTTATGCTTTACAGGGTACGACTCTTACTGATTTTTTTGTTGTAAGGAGGGGATCTTGGATTGTTGGCTAAGTGAGATGGGCGAGTGAGACCGCAGGAGTTATGGCAATTATTCATATTTGATAAATCAAATATTTCATAACAGGGTTTCATTATCTTTGGCATTTTAGTGGCAGTCTTAGACATTAAAATATCCGTGTTATTTTGTTTTAAGAGATTTCCTGAACTCTTTAGCTTTTAATTGTCATATAAAAAATGACCTAATAGAGAAAAGAGTGTTAAAGGTACTTTAATTTTAAGCAACAAAAATTAGCCGAATCTTTTAACTGGTTAAAAAAAATGTAAATATGAGGAAAGTAAAAAGGTTTACTAGAAAAAATTTATTTAATGGATCCATGACTTGTATTTGCCAGAAAATTATCGTGATAATCCGATATATTCAAGCTAGTAAGCCATTATGTCAAGAAATTACTAACCATTCATGAATTATAAAAATCAAAGCTAATATAAACTTAAGATTTTTTGTTTTCTAAGTCAACTATAAATATTAATTTTGGTAAACTTTTTTTCAACACTTGCTCTTTCCACTATATACATATGAAAAATTACTCGCGCTACTATATATCATAGCGAGTATTTAGGGATATTATTTTGCATAATTGTTCTACTACGTAAAAAAAGTTGATCCTCGGCAAGAATTTTGCTATCGTATATTGTATATGGACGGCTCGTACATCTAAGGTGGCGTTTATGATCCGCCACAGGCCAAATCAATCTATATATAGATATAGTATTTTATTTTTATCTTTATGTTGTTTATTCTTTCTGTTTAATTGATTTAAGAACAACTTGCTCTATTTGAGGTAAATTTTCTCCATGTTTCTTGATGAGACACCGATGGAAGGGAGCGTAAAGGACTATCGTCCTTTTACCCTAAAGATAGTGAACAACACAGACCTTGAGCTGTTATGGGACGAAAGCGTCCGGAGGCATCACTATCTTGGATTCGGTAAGATGATCGGGCAAAGCATCAAATATCTTGTTTTCGCAAAAGAGAGGCCAATTGCGGCGCTTAGCTATAACCGCGCGTCTTTAAGAGTGGACGTTCGGGATATTTTTATTGACTGGAGCGATGAAGGCCGCCAGAAGTATTTGTCCCATATTATTTCTAATCACAGGTTTTTGATTTTTCCTTGGATAAAAGTAAAGAATCTGGCATCCCACGTCTTGGCCCAAAGTTTACGCGCGGTGAGAGCTGACTGGAAAACAATACACGGTGTGGAGCCTCAACTAGTTGAGACTTTTATTGATAGCTCTCGCCACAAAGGGACATGCTATTTAGCCGCGAACTTCAAGTGTGTTGGCGAGACAATGGGTTTCGGGAGGCGTGGAAAGATATTTGAGTATCATGGGATAGTGAAAAAAGTTTTTATTTATGAGCTCAATCCAAACTTTATAAAATCAATAGAACCTCATATGAGACGAGGCGAACAGCAGAATAATCTAACTATTAATGTAAATCATAAAAATCCCAAAAATCAGATCTACGACAAAATGTTGCTTGGCTTTAAAGATTGGAATCCATCAATTCTTGAGAATGTGGGAATAGAGCCTGGTAATATAGAAAACATCGATCTTTTACTGGAAGGGTATATCCAGCAGTACTCCCACTGTTTTACTCACGTGGCGCAGAGAAGACTTTTTCGTCTTTACCTTGAAGGACTCTTGAGCGACTTGGAAAGGAAGTCCATTGAACCTATAGCGCTAAAGTTTGGTGACAAAAATGACGTGAGGTTACTGCAAAAATTTTCCAAATTATCGCCTGTTTTAGACAACGAGTTAAGGTTTACCTATCAGAGGCTAGTCGCTGAATGCGTCTCGTACGAAGACGGTATGTTCACCGTGGGTGAGTGCTTTAACATTAAGAAGGGAATGTTTTCCGTAGGAGTCGCGAGGCAACACAAAGGATCTTTGGGAAAGGATGAAAATTGCCAAGTAAGTGTCGCTATCGGCTATTCTGGACTGAGTGGATACGCGCTCATCAACAGTAGGCTATACTTGCCTTTGATATGGATGAGTGAAGAGTACGCCCCAATGCGGGAAAAATGTGAGATACCTAAAGACATAAAGTATCAAACAAAAAAAGAGATAGCCCTTGATTTAATAACTAGAGTTTATAAGGACGGATTGTTTCCGGCGAAATGGGTGGGTATTGACGCGGATTTTAGCTATGACACTAAACTACTCGATCTGATCCCGAGCGCGTTATATTATATCGCTAACGCGCGCCCTACTGATCATTTTTACGCGACCTTTCCAGATCCAGAGATAGCAGAGAAGCCCCACAAGGGCACAAAACCCGCGCGTCCCCATATTTTGGGAAAACCGAAAGAGGCGCGTAAAATTATTGAAGAGAGTCCCGTTTGTTGGAAGAAGATAAAATACGGTGGCGACTCCAAAGGCCCTATAAAGGGTGAAGAAAAAATTTTACGCGTTATGGATGTAAGGAAGGGACAAGCGAATCAGTTGATATGGTTGTACGCCAGGAAGTGGGAAAATGGTAGGATTAAGTATATGATAAGTAATGCGCCAGAAGATACCACCCCGGACAAATTGCGGGAAGTATCCATCAGGCGCTGGGCAATAGAGCAATGCTTCGAGGAGTGCAAATCCACTCTAGGACTCGGTCATTACGAGGGAAGATCGTGGAAGGGATGGCACAGGCATGTCTTGTTTGTCTATATAGCTCACCTCTTTTTGCAGAGGTTGAAAAAATAGCTAACTCTATTGATATTTTGGTATTTTTTTTTTGAAACAAGCTAATATTTATGGTACAAATAAGACTATGACAAAAAAAGATATACTGCAATTCACTTCTTGTTGATAGTCGCTAGAAAATACCCAATGGGCGCGCTCATGAGCGCGTGGGTGAAGCATCCGGATAGGTAAAGCTCCCTTAGCTTGTCAATGGTCAAAAGGCTCACCTCGGTCTCCTCGTTTTCATCGAAATCAACGTCTCCGGTTTTTCTGGCGCCGTGCGCCAGAAAGGTGGTTATGCTGTTTCCAAAGATGGCCGGGTTGGGGTTTAGGGTTAAGAGTTTTTCCACTTTCTCGCAGCTGTAGCCTGTCTCCTCCATGAGTTCGCGCACGGCCGACTCTCTGAGGCTGTCCCCCTCCTCGGTTACCCCTCCAGGGAGTTCCAGGGAGAACTCCCTGGAGCCGTGGCGGTATTGGTTCACCATGACCACCTCCAAGCTGGGGGTGAGCGCCAGGATGTTTACCCAGTTGGGGGCGCGGAGTACCGTGAAGTCCTTTTCTTTTCCGTCTTTGGGGGAAATAACCTTTCTAGCTAGAACCGTGAAGACCGGGGTAGAGAAGGTCTCCGTGTCCGAGACGAAGGTCCAGGGCTTGAGCTTTGTCTTGAGTTCTTTGGGGGCGTCCGTCACAGCGCCACCTTTATGACCTTGTAGCGTTTCTTTCCGGCCCTAAGGGTAACTTTGCCAGCGCTAAGGAAGGGCATGTCTTTAACAGGCATGTTCTCGTCTTTGGGGGAGAGCTGCCTCTCGTCGGCGTAGGCGCCTCCCTGGCGGATGAGGCGCCGGGCCTCGCCCTTGGAGCCGGCTAGCTCCGCTAGGACAAAGAGACCGGCTAGATCCAGCGCCTCTAAGGTTTCTAAGCTGAAGGTGGAGGAGGGGAGCTCTGAGGCGGCCTCATCTCCCAAGGCGAGCTTGGAGATATTGGAGCTGGTTTTCACCTCGCCCTTGGGGTCAGTTATGCCAAAGGCCTTGATGGAGGCCAGATAGGCCTCGGTTGCGGCATTTTCCCCGTGGCACAGTGAGGTGACCTCATAGGCCAGGATCTCCTTGGTGCGGTTGATGAGGTTTCCCGGGCGGGTGGAGAGGTAGTGGCACTCCTCTTTGGGGAGGAAGCTGAAGAGTAGAAGTAGCCTTCCGGTCTCCTGGTCGTCTATGTTGCGCCAGAACTGGTAAAAGTCATAGACCGGGGTGCGCTCCGGACTGAGCCAGACCGCGCCCTGGTTGGTTTTCCCAAATTTTTCCCCGGTCCTGGGGTCCATCAGGAGGGGCATGGTGACGCCGTAGGCGTTACCGCCTGACTCGCGGCGGATGAGCTCAATGCCGGCCACGATATTACCCCACTGGTCTTGGCCTCCCAGCTGCAGGCGGCAGCCGTCTCTCAAGAAGAGCACCAGGAAGTCATAGGCCTGCATGACCATGTAGTTAAATTCCAGAAAGGAGAGACCCGTCTCCAGGCGGGCCTTGTAGCTCTCAGCGGTGAGCATACGGTTAACTGAGAAGTGCCTGCCTATGTCCCTTATGAAATCTATGTAGTTTAGATCCTTGAGCCACTCGGAGTTGTCCCTGAAGAGGTCGCGGCCGGATGATAGATCTATGAAGCGCTGCAGCTGGGGCCTGATGCCTTCCCCAAAGGCCCGGATGTCATCTATGGTGAGGATCTTCCTGGCCTCCTTGCGGCCGCTGGGGTCACCCACCATGGAGGTGCCGCCTCCCAAAAGGGCGATGGGCCTGTGGCCCGTGCGGGAGAGCCAGCTTAGGGCCATGAGGGGGAGAAGGTGCCCCACGTGGAGGGAATTGGCCGTGGCGTCAAAACCTATGTAGGCGGTGACCTCCTCTTTTTCGAAAAAATCGAGGATGGCCTCCTCGTCCGTCACTTGGTAAAAGAAGCCTCTTTCCTGGAGTATTTTGTAGGTGTTTTGGCGGGGCAAGTTGTGTCTCTCTGGAATCTAAAAAAGAATTTTGGCCGCAAGCTAGCTCTTAGGCTTAAAGAGAGCCTTGAAGCATAGTTGCTATGGGGTGATTTTACCAGAAAAGACAGGCTTTGGGAGGGAAAAATCGGGACTCTAGTGCCTCACCGGTGGCTTTTTGTGCTCCGAGTCTTGGGGCATCTCTTCCTCGGCGTGGCAGAAGTCCTTGATCTCGCACTCGTCGCACTCGTGGCAGCTCTCCACGTCTATGGCGGGTGAGCTGGAGCACTCGTCGAAGATCTCGCATTTCTCGCAGTCCCCGCAATCCGCGTACTCATCTAGGGTGTTGAGGAACTCCCCGGCCTCCCTTAGGTCGCTCATGGTGGCCTCCACCCCGCTATCCACTTGGGACAATACCCCGTCTAGGGTCTCGTTAACCAAGCTGTTAACCGTGTCTGAGAAGAAGTAGAGCTCCCAGGGGTTGATGGGGCCCTTTTCGTGGGGAACCTTCTTGAGGATCCTCCTTATGAGGGCGGGGTTGGGCCGCTTGGCAAAGGCGAGGAAGTCTTGGTGGAGTTGTTCCTTCTCCTCAAGCTTGGAAGGGTCCAGGTAGAGTATGCGGTTAAGGATGGAGAGCCCCTTGGCCCGCTCGGCCAACATGTCCGGACAGGTGTAGACCCATTCCAAAAAGGAGAGGGACTCCACGTCCTCGCCCCAGATCTTGGTTCCCAGGAAGTTTCCGCAGTAGATCTGGGCGTGGTAGAACAGGCCCTCCTGGTTGGGATAGTGCCAGCCGTAATTCACCGTGGCCGTGGGGTTGAGGATTATCTCCGGCACGTAGGGCTGCAGGATGATGGCCTCTCTGAGGATCTTAACGGAGGCCTCCAAATCCCCCTTGAGGAACTTGATGAGGCCTAGGCTGTAGTAGCTCTCGGAGGGCATGGGCACCGGGTACGAGGTGAAGACCCTCTCCGCCTTGTCCAGCTCGCCCGTGATTATGTGGATGTTTCCCACGATGGCCGTTACGTTGTGGTTTTGCTGCCACCTCTGGTGATCGTGGTATACCTCCATGGCCTCCGGGTAGCGCTCCAAGGAGAGTAAGGTATAGAGCAGGTACAGATGCGAGGAGAGAAAGTAGATGTTCTCTTCCTGGTTGGCATCCAAGGCTTCCTTGAAGTTTTGGGGGATGAGGTTCTGAACCGGGGTTAGATAGTTGAGGAGGATGTCCAGGACGTCGTCTGTGAGGTTTTTGTTCTCAGTTACCAGACAGTCCAAAAGGAGGGTGAGGGCGCCTAGGAAGCTGGGTTCCCTTTCCAGGATATCAACGCACCTCTGCATACATTCCCTATTGGAGATGGAGTGTTTGTTGAGATCGTCGAAGAGTCTGTCCAGGGTCTTGTGGTGCTGCGACCAGGCTGCGGGATTACTCGGCTCGAAGTAACCTAGGGCTTTGGGCCCTTTCGTGGTTTTAAAGATTAAGGCCATGTTTGCACCTTAGGAAAACGCCTCGGGGAATCACAATCCCCAAAAAACGTGGATATCTCTGGCCGTACTGTGAGGCAGAGGCGTAAGAGATGAATGGAGCGCACTTTTTTATGAAAGTGCTCAGGTTAATGGAAATTTGCCTTTGTGAAAAGGTCCGCTTGCTTGCTGCATTAATAATTAAATGGTAAAGATTGACTTGTAATTATAGGTAATTGTAAGGTTAAAGGGCTAAAAAAGACAAATAGATAAGGTTACTTCGAGCTTGGATCTAAGGCAAGCAGACGGGGGAGGTGGGGCCATATGGACATGGCCCATAAAAGACGTGGGATTATTACGGAAACCCAAGGGCCTTTAGATTTTTAGGACTATTATCAGGCCGTAAGACATAGCTTCCGTATTAAAACATGACAAATTCCCATCTATTGACGGTCAAAAAGAGATTAAAACTTATTTTTTACATATTGTACAGAACTTTTTTACATCTGTTCTTTCCAACTCATGGGAAAGATGGAATGGATCCGCCCAAAACATTAGTTTACTTGGGGCGCGGGCTTAATTTTTTAGTGAGTGAGGAAACTTGTGGTGAGAAAAGACGCTAAAAGCTAAGTAGTCTCTTATTGCTTATAACGCCAAGGAAGATGCTAGCTATCTTTTGGACTTAAGTCTATGAAAAACGAGACAGCTTACTCCCTTTGTAAAAGGCCCTTAGGCCACAAAAATATTATCCCAGAAAGGATGGGAAAAAACAATAAAATTGCCCTTTCAATCCACTCTTTGGAAAAAAGAGGGACTAAATTTTTGTTGACACAAAAAGGCTCAGAAAAACCTTGAAAAACAACCATCTAGATGACTTAATCGCAGTAGTTGAGGCGTTTCTTTTAAGCCCGCACTTAAGTCCTGAAACTTGCCCTAAGTCCCTTTGGAAAAGAAAGCCCAAGCCTTTGGCAAAGGAAATTTATGGACGTATTTTTTTGTAAAACTCCAAGTGTTTTGGAGGGGTTTTGGAGGGGGGCATGGTGTTTGGTTTTGGGGGGCCTTGGTGTTTGGTTTTGGGAGGATTTTGGGGGGAGTTTAGGGTACTTTTTGGGCAATTTTTTGCAATATTTGATTTTTACTTTGATCCAAAAACAGCGTACTAAAATTTTGACGATATATTAAAATTTTCCTAAGGCTTTGATACTATTTAGACCTTTTTTTGCTATAGCCAGCTTGAGAGTGACAAAAATAAATTATGTTTAAGTTCCCCTTTTATTTTTTAGCTTTTATCTTATTTTATCCTTTTATTTTTTAGCCTTTCCTTTATTTTTTTGTTTTTTTTTTCGCTTAAGTTTCCCGTTATTTAAAGCCATTTTTTATTTTATTTCGCTTTTTATGTTTTTTTTTATTTATGTTGCCGTGTTGTCATGTTGCCCTTGTTACCCTTGTTGCTCATGTTGCTGATATTACGCTTGTTACTCTTAATCTTTTTGTAAGTTTTAAAAAAAACACCTTTGAAAATATGTTTTCGTATGTAGGAATAGTTTAAAATTTAATGTGGCGTTGTCGTTATGACACATGCACTATGAGAAGAAAAAAGAACTGTTTTCTCTATTTATATTTTTCTTTTTGGCACTTTAACAAATTATTTAGCAAGGGATTAAGCAAGGGATTTAACAAGGGAGTTAGCAAGGGATTTAACAAGGGAGTTAGCAAGAGATTTAGCAAGTGGCGCACGCGATAAGCTTTTTTAAACAAATGTCCACAGTGGACGTAAAGCGCGGTTTTTCCCTCTTTAATGTTTTCTTA
>JAITJT010000236.1 GCA_031278795.1 Deltaproteobacteria bacterium
TACGCCGATGACATGATCTTCTTGAAAAAAGGAAACCTGATCGCCGCGGGGAAGCTCATCGACACCCTCACCGCCCCTGTCCTAAGAGAGGTATTCGACGCCGATGCCAAAGTGTCTGAAGATGATTTCACAGGTGGGCTCAGGCTATCTTTCAAGAACGCCTACATAGGACATGATAAAAATTCCCAAGACCCTTCAGGCAAAGATAGCAGCGGAATGTCAAAGATCGAAAGTTTAAACAAAACCCTCAACTAAAATATTCCTTTATAATATTGACGTATATAGCGTTTCCATGCATTAAAATTTTTCTCTCTTTCGCTCTTTTTAATCACATCTTAAAAACATACGCCATAGAGAAAATTTTAAGCTGGCTTTTTTGCGCTCTAAGGGCCTTTTCAATACATTATAAATTTATAAATTTTACTGATAACTTATTTTTATAACCAACATTGACTTATCAAAGTAACAACTAAATTCACAATTTAATCCAAATATTATCCATACACAGCTCATTCTCGCTCACTTTATGCAAAAATAAGACAACAAAATTTTTTGTCTAAAAATGAAATTGGGCATTTAAGGAGAGGTTCATTTTCTTGAAGCGCATAAATTTACTGATAAAAAAAGATTTCCCTTGCAGCAAAATAAATTCCCTACTGGCAAAAAAATTTCTCTAAAAAGGGGGCGTTTGAGTAGAAAATCTAAACATTTTTGTTAATGAGAACTGTTTTCAATTACAGCTAAATATTAATAATATAAAATATTCATAAAAATAATTTTATCGCCTTTCACCACATTAGCTCAAGTTAGACTTTTTACATATAACAGCTGGCGCCCGTCTCAACACGCTTTAGTTTCTCACTAAGTCAAAATATAATTTTGAAGCACCCAAAAAAAATTTTCATTTCTCCTTGCTTTTTTTTTCCATTGAGTTATTATATTTTTCAGTGTACGTCGCATACAAGGATTCTGGACTCATGCCAAGCCTTTGTGTGCATCTTTTCTTATATGTTATGTAATTATAATATATAATAATGTTCTTCCGAAATTCAAAAAGATTAATAATTGCAAACACGATTTAGTTTACGTATTATGGTATAATTTCCCATTGCTCTATGGGTTGCGAAGCCGAAGCTCTTCTGAGCAAAACTTTTACGCCCTTTTTTGTAAGTTGAGATTAGACTTTCAACATTTAGCTTAAAACTTTGGACGGCGCCAGTTAACATTGGCTTAATAGGGAAGACAGACAAGCTGTCACGGTACCGCCGCTGTAATCGGGGAATAGAGCTTTTTTAGGTTTAATGACCGGTCACTGTCCTTTTTGAGGGATGGGAAGGCTAAAGGCTCTGTGATGATCCGTAAGTCAGAAGACCTGCCTCCAAACGCCACTTTTGTTGCCACCATATGATTGTACGTATCTATACATATGTACATTAGTTTGGTTTATGCAAAAAGCGGCTTTTAACTCGCATAAAAACGGATTGCGGTTCCCTGTCCGGGAACCGCTTTTTTTAGGGGTTATGCCCTTTCAATATACACAAAGAGGTGTGTTATGAGGAGAGATTCTAGAATGATTCCTGTTTTGTTGTCCTTCGTTTTCTTTTTGGCCTCGGTAGTGGCGATTCAGCTATGCCTGACCACGGATGCCTCAGCCTATGAAAGAAAACCTCAGAAGCCAGCCATCGTCCTGGCGGCTTTCGGTACAACTGAAGTGCCGGCCCTGCCCGCTATATTGAACACCATAAAGCGGGTGAGAGACGCTTTCCCCGACTACGATGTGCATATAGCTTTCACATCCAACCAGATCAGGGATACCTGGCATCAAAGGTCCACTGATGACAGCTTCAAGAAAGCGAATCCTGACATTCCAGACGAAATCTACAACGTCAAGAACGCCCTGGCTGTTCTCGCCGACATCCAAGATCTAGGCCCCCGCCTGATCATAGTTCAGTCCCTCCATTTCGCCGATGGCGAGGAGTACACTGACCTTGCCGGATTGGTTAAGGCTCTGAGCGGCTACAACACCATGAAGGCGGTCCTGAAGCCCTTCCCCTGGATAGCCCTCGGCGTCCCGGCCCTTGGGACTGGTGACGGCCAGCCGGCCTACATCGATGTGGCGGTTAAGGCCCTTGAGCCCTATGTCACTGAGGCCAAGAACGCCAATGCCAACCTGGTTTTCATGGGCCATGGAAATGAGAATCTGACTCAGAAAATCTACGCCAAGCTGCAGGCTGCCCTCAGGAAGGCCTACAACAACAACATCTACATTGGCGCAGTTGAGGCTGAGCCGCATGCTGACGGCATCATCGCCGAGATCCAGAAGGTACCGGACGCTCCCAAGAGCATCCTGGTGGCGCCTCTCATGCTGGTCGCGGGCGACCACGCCAGAAATGACATGTCCGGCCCGGATCCTAAGAGCTGGACAAGCCAGTTCACCGCCGCGGGCTTCACGGCCACCCCGAAACTTCAGGGTCTAGGGCAGCTGGATACCTGGGTAGACATCTTCGTGAGCCACATCAAGGCCGTCGAGCCCGAGGTCAAGGCCCAGCAGGCCAAAGACGAGGCTGCCGCGGCCGCTCCGGCCAAGAAGTAAGGTAGCGCCTTCACAAAGTCTCTACTTTACCTGTTCAATTTTTTTGTATTTTAACTTCCAGATCCTGCCAGGAGGGCTAAAAGCCCTCCTGCAGGGTCTACTTATTTGAAATAGCCATGAAAAAAAATATAAATTCCCCCAAAACTTTCCCTCTAAATTTTCTCCACGCAAGTCCATGCGTGTTTCTAATGTTACTTTCCATCTTTGGGGCCTATGTTTTGACCCAGCTCGCGCTCTCTAGCCCGCTTATGGCCCAAGATGTCAAACCCAGGATAATAAGCCTCTACGCCGCCCACACCGAGATAGTCCTGAGGGTGGGCGCCAGGGCAAACTTGGTGGGCATTTCCGAGCAAGAGACCTATGAAGGCCCTGAGACACAAGGTTGGAACAGGCCCCCGGTATTTTCCGTGGGAGATGATGTGGAGAAGTTCTTGGCCGCTGAACCGGATATCATACTCATCCGTCCCCAACACCTGGGCTCGGCCGCCGGGCTCTTTGAGTCGCTCACCAACGCCGGAATACAGATCTGGGTGAAGCAGATACTCCACTCTGAGGATCTATATAACTACTGGCTGGAGGTGGGAAAACTCTGCGGAAAGGAAACAGAGGCCCAGAAGGTGGTGGATGATTTTAAAAAGGCCCTGGCCCCCTATGAGGCGAGAACCGCCACCAGGACAAAAAAACCAGGGGTCTTTTTTGAGTCGGTCCACAAGGAGGTAAAGACCTTCACGCCCGACTCCATACCCATCTGGGTGGTAACGGTCTCAGGCGGAGTAAACATCGCGACCGACGCCCTGCCCGCCAGGGCGGGCCTGGTGGTGGCCGACTACGGCCCGGAAAAGCTCCTGGCCAAGGCCTCGGAGATTGACGTCTTCCTCTCCCAGGAAGGCCCCATGAACCGCATCCCCTTGGACGTGATTAAAAACCGGGATATCTACAAGGTTCTTCCAGCGGTGAAAAATGGAAGGGTCTACAAGGTTCCGGAAGACCTCATATCTAGGCCCACCCCCAGCCTCATAGAAGGGGTGGCGCTTTTGGAAAATATCTTCTACCCCGAGGACCAACAGGCAAAGGGGGAGAGCGCCCCGGAAAAAGCGAAATAGCTTAGCTCTTAGGCCTCAAAGCGAAAGCCCTGGATCCAAAGTTTGGGATCCAGGGCGATAGGGACAAATATCCTCATTTATCTTAAAAACCTACCAGAACAAATCCTCCCGCATTCTCAATCCAAGCAAAGCAATCCAGAAAATAATTCCCTCAGATTAGCTCCAGGGCCTTAGGCGGCCTTACCCGTGGCGTTGCCATTGCAGAGTTTCTCCAGGCTCATGACGTTATCCGAGAGCAGTTCCGCCTGTTGTTTCAAATTGGTGGCGGACGAGGCGGTTTGCTCGGAGGATGCGGCATTGGACTGGGTGACCTTGTCCATCTGCATCATAGCCTTGGATATCTGGTCAATCCCCTGGGTCTGCTCTTTGGAGGCCTCGGCCACCTCGGCTATGAGCTGGGCCGTTTTATTCACGTCCCTAGCTACTCTTCCGAACATCTCAGAGGCTGATTTGACCAAAGATGAGCCCACGTGGATATTGGAGGTCGTCTCCTCGATTAAGCCAGAGGTGTTTTTGGCCGCCTCGGCGCTTCTGATGGCCAGGTTTCTCACCTCATCAGCGACCACCGCGAATCCTGCTCCGGCCTCCCCGGCCCTCGCCGCCTCAACAGCCGCGTTCAGGGCTAAAAGATTGGTCTGAAAGGCTATCTCATCGATTGTCTTGATGATCTTTCCTATTTCATTGCCGGATACCGCGATATGCTCCATGGCGTCGCTTACCTTCTCCATGGCGGTGGCGGAGCTCGCGACCGAATCGTTGGTCTCGACCACCAGGTTATTGGCTTCGAACGCGTTATCTGAGTTTCTCTTGGTCATGGAGGTGAGCTGTTCCAAGCTGGCGCTGGTCTGTTCCAGAGAGGCGGCATTCTCGGTGGCGCCCTCCGCCAGGGCGTTGGAGGCCGAG
Source organism: Deltaproteobacteria bacterium (assembly GCA_031278795.1). Next base: position 4,600 of record JAITJT010000236.1, read on the forward strand.
TTGAGCTCGGTTGATGCGTTATCCACCTGCATGGCGCCCTCGGCCAGAGCGTCCACTATCGTATTTAACGGCCCCAAAATGCTCTTAGTTATAAAGATGGCCATGATAATTGATAGTACAAGACCTAAAATGCTTCCGGTAATCATGAGAATCCAGCTTTCTTGCACAAGCTTCAAGGTGGATGCGCTGAACATGTTGTTGACTTTTGTCATAGTTTCCGAAAGAGTCTTTAGCGCGCTAAGGGAGCTCTCTCGATCTTTTACCCGATTTTCCTTGTTGGTCACAAGTAAGCCTGAGAAACGTTTGAGATCCTGAAGTGGCGTTATACAGTCTCGCGCGGATGTGAGCAAGTTAGTCATCTGATCCTTTTCTAGAAATTTAGGATCATTTACTAGATTTGACGCCACGGATATTATGCCGTTAAGATACTCTATAGCCTCATCAAACTTTACCACATCCTTCTTGAAGAATCCCTCAACCATCGCGTTGTAAAACTTAAAAGCCAAATTTTCCAATTGGAAACTGACTTCTAGTTCATCAATTTTTTGGTAAAACATCTCGGCGGAATCCGAATCGGAAACATTGGTTTTGACCTTGTTTTTCACATATTTTTGATAGTTATCAACGGTTTTGATAAAAATATCAAAGAATTGAGTCGCATCGACTCTCCCCTTCTGCAGCCCATCCATTATCGCTGGCAGTTTATCAACAGCGGCTTCATATAAAGCATAAGATGCTTCCGCGTCAGCAAGTAATTTAAGAATGTTTGGCTGCCTATCCAAAACATACGGATCATTTAAACCGGTTTTAAGGGCATTGAGATAATTGATATTGGTATCTTTTGCCTTTGACCTCTCATCCAAGTACTTCTGCTCGTAGGAGTATCCATATTCCGCCACAGAAATGCCTTCGTATGTGACGCTCACAAGCAACAAAGACACTATGTCGTTGTTATAAACTATCTTTTCCTTCAAAACTGTAGTTTGAGTTTTAACTTCTGAAAGGAAAAATACAATAACTCCGCATATGACTAAAAAAATTGCACAAACCGAAAGAAAACCAAGAAAAATTCTATATTTCATTTGCATAATTGAGTCCATCGTTAAAGGCACAAGCCGGTATAAAAAATGATTTTAAACAATAAAATGTTTAGCATCATCTTTTCGGCAACTACCAAGGGAAACATCAGGCCCAGTAAGATGCCGTAAAAAATTAAATGAAAAAAGTCCCTAAATAATTTTAGAATATCAAAAAAACATAAGGCATTTGATATTTTTTCGCGATCGCCTTTGTTATTTTTTCGACAATTCTAAATTTGGCGGTTCTTATACAATGCAGGATTATTACTGCAAAACCACCTTGAAAAAAGTATAGCATTAAATTTGGTTTTATTACAAAATATTTCAAAATTTTTATTATATAAACATATTGATCACGATCAATTTATTTTTTTGACCTGTTTCAAAAGCGCTATATATACAATAATACTTGGAAAGGAAGATTTTATTTTTATTTTAGTTTCGCTAACTTTTTAGAAATATAAGCATATATAAATTTTTATTTAATGCATTTGTCAGATTTAATTTTTATGATCTTATAGACTACGTAAGGAAAAGCGCATTATATAGAACGGAATGTCGACTTTTAATTTATCGGAAATTATCTACCAAATATGCATTCATTTTCTTAACAAACTTAGCTAATCTCCCCACAAAGATATTTACCTTACTTTGGTTCCCTTAAG
>JAITJT010000303.1 GCA_031278795.1 Deltaproteobacteria bacterium
CCTTGGAGAATAAGGTTGAGCCCCGTAACTTGGCCTCGGCCATGGCCGCCATAGGAAGGGAGTACGAGGAGTTCCTGGGAGACAGATGCGACCAGGTGGGCCAGAGGAGGAAGCTTCTATTAGCCCTCCATGAGGGGAAGAAGTTCAAGGTGCTTAAGGGGGTCAAGGTTCTGCACTCCCACCACTCTGACCGTTACTCGCCCTTTGAGGCGGAGTTCTTGTTGGAGCTCGTGAACGTGGTGGATAAGGTCGAGCTAAAGCTCGCCCCACCCCCCTACGTACCCCGGGAGAACCTAGCATCAATTAGGGGCTACTCCAGTTTGGGAGGGGTAATGAAGCTCGCGGCCTTGGACGAAGGGAAGATGAGCATAAACTGGCAAGACCCTGACAACCCGGAGCGTCCGGAGTGCCCGGCGGCTCTTCACTACGTGACCAACTACCTCTTTGACCCTAAACCCAAGATCGCGGCCCCAGAGGTGGGAGACGCCCTTTCCCTTTTGGAGGTTCCCACCCTCTACCACGAGGCCGAGGAGGTGGGAAGGAGACTCAAAAGACGTTTGATTAAGACTAATAGCCCCCAGCACAGGCTGGCCGTGGCGGTGCCGGACATGGCCACCTACCTTCCGGCCCTCCAGGACGTCTCCAGACGCTTCCAGCTGCAGTTCAGGCGTAGGCGCGGGGATATCCTGGTGGATCAGGCACCTGTGGCATCGGTACTGTCTCTCTTGGCGCTCTTTGAGTCCCAGTGGGAGCTCCAAAGGATTATAAAGATCCTGACTAACCCCTATTTTGATTTCGGTTTGGGGGAGATCCCCTTGGAGCGTTTCTATAGTTCCGGAATAATAGACAACCGGGGCGAAAGCGGTGCCTTTCATAAGCTCCAAAGGGAAGGAGAGCGGAGTCCCATATATAAAGAGCTTGTTGTCCTAAAAAATTTAAGAGCGAAAGGAGAGACTCTCTCCCAGGCGGAAGCCTGGGAGGGATTCGAGAGCGCTTTCTTCCGCATACTAAATGAACTTAAATGGGGGGCAGACCCCAAAGGCTCGCCCATTTACCGTGAAAATGAGAAAGACCCTAGCTTTCCTGAATTAAAGGCCCAGGTGATGACGGACAAGGTGGCGGTGGAGGCCTTTTGGGGGGTGACCAAGGAGCTCTTCACAGCGCTTAAGGCCTCCAAGGAGGCGCCAGCGCCAACACTAGAAATATTCCAGCTGCTACTAACTAGCTCTCTTAACATTAGGCTTCCGGAGCCATTTAGGCTGGAGGAGGGAATATATCTCCTTAACTACCAAGAGCTCCACGGGGCATTTTTCGATGAGCTATTCCTGATGGGCTTAAACGATCGGGTCTTTCCCCAGGCCAAGGCCGAGTCCAGCTATTTTCCGGAGAGCTTCATAGTATCCTTGGAGGGTATTTTGGGAAGGAGGCTCTGGTCCAGCGCCTCCGAGAGGTATCAGGGCCAAGAGGAGATACTGGTGCACGCTATCTCTCAGGCCAAAAAGGTGACCCTCTCCTGGCACAGGATGGGTGACAATGAGAAGGCCAAGCTACCGGCACCTGTGGTCGCGAGCATTGTGGGCATGTTTCCCAAAAAGAAAGTGGAACACGAACAAACGGATGGGGAATTGGAACAAGAAAAAACAGATGGGGAATTGAAACTTGAAAAAACGGACTGGCCGCTTCCCCCCAAGGCCGCTGATATCTCGGACAAACTGGAACTTTGGCTATATCTCTCCAAGGCCTATAGCTCTGCCTCTCAATCTGAGGCACCGGAGGAGTTTATCAAGAATTTTGGAAAGAACGCGGAAGAGCTATGGGTGTCCATGGACAGGAGGCGCGATACCCTTAAACGGAACGCCGTTAAGCTTATTCAGTCGAAAGACAGCCAAGAGGAAGGCGATGGAGGCGAGGAGAAAAGGAAAGACACCTTTGGTCGCCATAAGACCCAAGGCCATAACAAGTTGTGGCCTATATACCTGGATGCCTGGCTGAGAAGCTTGGACCATTTCAACGGGCTTCCCGTTCTAAGCGTTAAAACCCTCACAAACTACGTAGAGTGTCCCAGGCGCTTCTGGTACGCGGACGTACTCAAATTGCGTGAGTGGGGGGCGCCCAAGAGCGACTTCAACTGGATTGACCAGGGGATATTCGCCCACCGGGTACTGGAACTCTTCTTGAACCCAAGCTTGGAAAGACACCCAAGCTTCTACGGAAGGGAGCGCCTTTCTAAAATACTCGAAGAGGTGGAAGGGGAGTACAAGATGAGCTCCCAGGTGGGAAGAAGGCTTGTCTTTGAGAGCACGCTGGATAAGATGAAGACCATCATCTATGACTGGCACGGGAGAAAGGGTGGCAAGTGGGAAGAGGAGATACTGGCACTCGAGTGGCCCTTCGACCTTCCGGAAAGGGTGGGCGGGGACTCACTACAAAGCCCTAAGTTCACCCAGATACTAAGTAAGGGAAAGGATCAGCCCTTTCTGGTGGAGATGGATCCGCAAGGCGATAGTTTCTATCTTAGGGGCCGCATTGACCGCATAGATGCCCTAGCTAAGGACAAGTACCGGATAGTTGACTACAAGTTGAGCAGAAGCGCCAAGTACAAGAGCCCCAAGAGACAAGACCCCATAGACCCGCTATTTTACCCCAGCATCCTCTACAGCCTGGTGATTGAGGAGAGGCTCAAGAGGAAGGGGAGAGAGGAGCCGGTGGTGGAGGCGAGGCTAGAGTTCTTGGAGCACCACAAAGACGGGCAATATCTGGAAGTGCCAAAAGCTGACAGCACGGTGTTTTCCAAGATATATGAAAAGATCCTCGAAAGGGACATTAGACCCACCGAGGACGACAAGGTGTGCGAAAAGTGCAACTATCGCTACATGTGCCAGGGAGGGGCATGAGAGCTCATGGGAGATAATGGAAAAGAGATGAAGTTCGACAAATCCCAAGAAGAGGTGCTTTCCAGCAGAAAGAACTTCGCGGTGGTGGCTGGCGCCGGAAGCGGTAAGACCAGGACCATGGTCGAATACGTGGTCAACCACATGGAGGAGTCCCCGGAGGAGCGCCCCATCACCAGCATTCTAGCCCTCACCTTCACTGAGAAGGCGGCCACAGAGATGCGGGGGAAGATTGCCAAGTCCATAATAGAGAGGATATCCAAGGCCCGGGAAGCTAAAGATTACAAGAGCCTCTCCCAGTGGGAGAGGGCCAGTAGGTTCCTGACCCAAGCTGAGATTGGAACCCTCCACTCCTACGCCCTGAGCCTGGTCACCAGGCATAGCCATCTCCTGGGGCTACCAGTTGAGCTAGACGTGGATCCAGACAACGACCAGGTGGGTGTCATCGCTGAGACCCTCTCGGACTTGATACAGGAGAGAGACCCTCTCTTGATGGAAGTCCTCCAAGCCCTTCCCATGAGCTCCCACGACTACTCTACGGATCTGGTGAAGTGCCTGACCAGGTCCATTGGCCTGGTATCGGGCTGGGGGCTTAAAGAGCTCTCGCCCTTTCCCCACACCCCCATTCATCCATCTGTTCCCACCCCGCGCATGCTGGAAATCTTAAAAGATTTGGAATCTTTAGATAAAAAAGAGTACTCGGTCAAGAGTTACGACGCGTGGAGGGAGAACTCTAGCCTTATCCGCGATATCCTCAAGCGGGAAAAGGCGTCCGGGTACAAGGATCTATCTTACGCGGTTCCCAAGATAGATTCCCTCCTAGATGGCATGAATATGAATGTCAAATGGCACCTTAAGCCCCTAAAGAATGAACTCATGGAGCTTGAGCATAAGCTCAGGGACTATTGCCACACCAATATGGCCAAAGGGGCGGTTATTGCCTTCTGCAAGCTAGCCAACCACATGATCTCACGCATCAGAAACTTTCGCCTCAAGGCGGGGCTGCTTAGCTATGACGACCAGCTCTACCTGGCCAGGGAGCTCCTCAAGGAGTTTCCTGAAATAAGGGAAGAGGAATCCAAGAGGTGGGGGCTCATACTCATAGACGAGTTCCAGGATACCAACCGCCTGCAGGCGGACATCCTGGCCTATCTCATGAACCCCATAGAGGATGGAGAGCAGAGCTTCCAGAGCCTTGACTTCACCGGACTTCCCAACAAGCTCAAGGTCATAGGCGACCCCAAGCAGTCCATCTACCGCTTCCGCGGGGCTGAGCCCCAGATAATGAACGAGCTTTCCGAAAGGCTCGAAACCCAAGGCGGGGAGAGGCTCAATTTGGAATGCAACTATCGCTCCAGATCTTATCTGGTGGACTTCTACAACGACTTCTTTGGATCGTATTTGAAAGATCAGGACTACTTCCCCCAGAAGGCGAAGGCTAAAGCTCCATCACCAGGTGAGCTTCCCAAGAATGTAGTGGACAAGGTTGAGCTCTTGTTCAAGGCCCCCAAGAGTAACCGCAGTCCCCACCTGGACGGCCAAAGAATCAGTGAGACCCTGGTGGAGTATTTGGAGAGGGTCTTTGATAAAGGCTCTCATTATAGGGTTTTTAAGTCCATTGAAGGAAAAACTGTCGCGCGTATTCCCAGGCCCGGGGACGTGGCCATACTCCTTAGGACAAAAAAACACGCGGAAGAGATCCAGAACACCCTCACCGAAAAGGGCTGGCCCTGCCATACCCTCAAGGGACGCGACCCCTTGGCCCTCTTTGAGACCAGGGCTCTGGCCTACAGCTATCTCTTCCTCTGTGGGAGGTCACCTGACTTTAATATAGCGAGCGTCTTATCGTCTCCCTTGGGACCCGTGTCCAACGAGACCTTGACCAAGCTCACCTTTCCCGATCCCAAGGATGGAAAACGCTCTACTCTTTCCCACTGGTTCCAGGAGCCTTTCCCAACGCTTCCCAAGAAACTCAAATCAGCCGACGTGGAGGCTATCGAGAAGCTGCGTACGCTATTTTCAGCCATCAGGCCCTATGTGTCCAGGCGGCCGCCTGGGGAGATTATGGAGGCTATTTTAGAGGAAAGGGATCTCTTGCCCCTTCTCATGGGCATGCCTGAGAATGGGGTCACCAGGGTAAAGGACACTCAATACTTCCTTAGCTTCATGAAGGGCTATTCCCTGATGGAACCATCCTCTAAGGACTCGGTAGCGGACATCCTCTCGCAGCTCTTGGGAGGCGGCATAGAGCGCGGAGAGCAAGCGGACGATAGCGAGCAGGGAAGCGAAGCAAAAGTCGAAGGAAGAGAGGATTTTGGCGAGATGAAGGAAGGGGCCATTAATATCATGACCGTACACGCCTCCAAGGGCCTGGAAGCCAATATGGTTATCGTGGGAGAGGCGGATAGAAAAGATTCTAAACGCACCCCGTGGGTGCTCATTAGCGACCAAGGCGAGGTGGCCCTCTGGTACCCATCCAGGGACAGCAGGGGAAACATCTTTTCCGGCGGATACGAGTACTTAAATGAAGAAAGCGGAGCCTTCGAGGCCCAGGAGCGTAAGAGGCTCCTCTACGTGGCCGCCACCAGGGCCAGGAATCATCTGGCCTTCATTGGGAAGAGCAACGCGAAAAATGCTGAGAAAAGCGAAAGTGATGATACTCTCGAGAAAAGCACCAAAACCACCAAAAGCACCAAAAGCTCCAAGACCTCAAAGGCCGCTGATGCGCCTAAGGGAGGGAAGACGTCCAAAGCACTAGGCACAGGAGAATACCTTCCCATGGATTCATGGATGAATCACCTTGAGGCCTTTGACAAGATTGATGAACACGCGCTTAGGAAAATGTGTGTGGAGCCGCAAGAGGATGACTCTAAGCCAGAAAGCGCAGAAAGTAGCTCCAACAAAGAGGAAGTAACAGAGCCAGATAGGAAGCTCATGGAGGACTTCAAAAACTTTGATAAAAAGATGATGGATCCCCTTCCCAAAAGCGGCTACCTCTACCTCAACATCACCAAATACGCCAAGCTCCTAGCGCTTCTTTCGGAAAAGAAGGAGGAGGAGGATACCCAGAGCCTTCTCATTAAAATGGAGCTTGACGAGGACTTTGACGAAAGCGCCCCGCACGCGGGACCCATAGGTCCCACGGGAAACTTAGCCCCCAACGAGAGGGGAACACTTTTCCACGCGGTTTTGGAGATAACCGACTGCACCTTTGACAAGGAGAGATACCTCTCGGAAATCTCCACCTTGGCCGCGGAGCTTGGCTTTGAGCCAAGCCCTGAGGAGTTGGATTTCCTCGCGACCGTGGCCATGGAGTTTCAGGAGAGCGAGATCGGAGTGAAGCTCAAGGAAGCTATGGAAAACGGAGTAGTTTTTCGCGAGTGGCCAATCTGGCTATACCTGGAAAAAGATGAGTTTGGAAACGGCCCAATATACCTAAACGGCGTGATAGATCTCTTCTTTATAGATAAAGACAACAATGGTTACCTCATCGACTACAAATTGGCAAAAGAGTCCCATGAGCTGCGCTATGAGAAACAGCTGGAACTTTACCAAAAAGCAATCCTAGCCTCAGGCTTCACCGGGCAGATAAAGAAATCCCTCTGGCATCCCAAATCCGTGTAGAGGATATTCTGTTATTTTGCGAGTTTAATACTCTGTCTTCTTTGCTGCAACTTTACGCTTTCTTAGTGAAGATAATACAACGCGCGGTAGTTTTTTATAATGGAGATGATCCTTTGTGTGATAAGTGTATCGCGAAATGCCCGCGGCTACAAGTAAAGAAGAAAGCCTATATGTGATAGCTCTTAAAATAGCGTAGTCGTTTAGAAGCTATGGAGGGTATAAAACACAGCGCAGAAAAAAATTCTAAGTTCAAGATGTTAGAGGTGCGTAAAGACCTTAAAAAATCAAAACTCACAAGATAATATAAAGACAGAATAATTACCGAAAAACTGTAGAATTAAGCTTCTAAAAAAAAAGTTTTGGCAAATACGTCTAATTATTTGTAGCCGTCTGTAACAAATTTCCATAAAGCTGGGGGCAAGTACCCATGAAAAAAGAAAATCTTTGCTTTCATAAAAATAGGCGGCTTTTTCACGCGTCTTGGGCTTTTGGATTTTTCCTTTCTTCTTGCTAATTTCCCGAAAAACCCTCATAATAAGAGATTGTCAGAGTATACGCCGCTACGGCGATATTTGCTCCAAGAAGCTTGTGATCTTGGGCGCCGTTAGGGCTTTGGTGTGCTTTTTTTCATGTTGTAGTGTATTTTATATTATATTTATATTTTATGGTGAATTATGTCTTCTTTTGCTCCATTAGATATAAAAGATAGACCTCTCTTTAGGGAATATGAAAAGAAATATCCCCTGACGGCCTCGGATTGTAACTTTACCAATATCCTTATGTGGCAGAATTATTACAAGTTCAGCTGGGCCAAGGTGGGGGAATCCCTTTGTTTGAAGGCCAATCCGGACGGTGTAAAGCCCTTTTGTTTTCCCCCGCTAGGGGATCGCGAGAACCTTGAGGCCTGGGACTTTTTGAAAGAGAGCTTAGAGGAACCAATCTTCAACCGCGTGCCAGAGCCTTGTAAGGACTTCTTGACCGAGCATCGCCCTGATTGGCTGATCGAGCCGGACAGAGACAATGATGACTATGTTTACCTCAACAACAAGCTCATTACCCTGTCGGGCAGGAAAATGCACCAGAAGAAAAACCACTACAATTATTTCAGGCAGAACTATCCCCATGAGGTTCTCACCATAACTCCCGATCTCTTTCCGGAGATGCTTTCGCTTAGCGAGAGATGGCTTGGCTTCAAGCTGGAACAGGGTTGGGAGAAATCGCAAATAGGCATGGAGCAGCTGGCCATCTCGGATCTCTTGAAGCATTACGAGGAACTAGAGGTTAAGGGCGTCGCCATCAAGGTAAACGGTAAGGTGGAGGCCTTTTCCATTGGGGAGATGCTAAACGAGGACACCGTGGTCGTGCACGTGGAGAAAGGAAACCCAGAAATAAGGGGAATCTACGTGGCGGTTTGTTCGAACTTTTGTCGCACTCTTTTTCCGGACGCTACTTATGTCAACAGGGAGCAAGATCTTGGTCTCCCTGGCCTCAGGCACTCAAAGCAGTCCTTGAAACCCACTAACTTTGTCCATAAATTCAAGGTGGAGGCGAAATAGTTCTTAAATCCCCAAGAGCTAGTGGGAATACTTTTTTTGAGGGTTTTTCTACTGTTTTTCTCTTGTTATTTTGATATGACTTTATTTTTTTTGAGGACTCGCAAATAAAAATACTTAGGAAAAATTTTTGTTCTTATATGTTAATTTGATAACTGATTATAAGCCTATACCCCACAAAGCAAAAAATTTTTTCTCTTAAACGTATTTAAAATTTCAGGCTAATAGCGATATTTTCTTTCAAAGCTATTTAGCATAGCGTCTTCCTTTTCTAAGCTTTCTAAAACCAAGCCCCTTTTGATTGTGTTTGGCTTTTATGCCTCTGGCTTTTGTGCCGCAGGCGCTACGCACTCAGCTCTT
>JAITJT010000040.1 GCA_031278795.1 Deltaproteobacteria bacterium
ACCAGGGCGTCGTGGGGCGGATAGGGGTCCCTCCAGGGCCTGATGGAGGTGAGGGCGTCATACTGGTCGGCTATGGCCAGGATCCTCGCGGAGAGGCTGATGGGCTCGGGCTCATCGCCCACTACGGGGTATCCAGAGTGGTCTTCGCCCATGTGGTGCTCCCCAGATGCGGCCAGGATGGATTGCTTGAGCCGGAAAGGAGGCATTTAGGCTGATTGTGTCTAAGACGCTATAGGCGCTCGGAGCGTACGCATGGCGGTGGCAACTTAAGGAGATGTTGTCCTCACCGCGCCGCAACACCAAGGAGCGACCACCGCTCCCTTGACCCGCTATCTGCCCAGAGGAGATTCAGTTCCTTGTCGCTGGACTTCACTATCTCCACCCAGGTGAAGGTCCAGGGTGATGGCGTTCTCCAGCCACTCGGTGGGATCCCAGAACTAGGTGCCCCGGTTGAAGACGTCCATGAAACCCACTATCCGCTCCTTGGTGAGCGGGCCCATGTCCATGAAGCTCAGGCCACTTATTCCCCTGACCTCATAACACTCGAATATCTTAAAAGCCTTAAGCTTCAAAGCCTAACGCGTGACTCTTGGCTAAAAGCTGGAGATTGAGCCAAATAGAGCTAGGGTCAGCTCAAAGAGCTAGCCTATAGCTCAGAGCGGCGCCCCAAAACTGTCCCCTGGCTCCGGGCGCGGCGGGCCCTTTCGCTTCAGGGTGATGAGGTTCACCTCGGGCCAGGCGAAGAGGCGGTAGTGGAGGAAGGAGTCCGAGACCCCCCTGGTCACGAGGATGTCCATGTTCTCCTCGCGGTAATGCCCGGAGGAGTGGCTAAAGAAGGGATGGGCGAGGTTGAGGTCCTTTTTTCCGGGGACCTGGAACTGCCCGCCCCTGGTGTGGCCGGCCAAATAGAGGTCTATCTCATCATCCTTCTTTTCGGGCATTTTTCCGGGGATATGGCTCACCACTATGGTGAAGTTGTCCACCGGAGGTATGGGCCCGGAAAGAGCCGCAAAATCTAGAGGCATTTCAGTTCCCAAAAAGTCTATTGGCCATAAGTTGTCCAGGGGAAAGAGGTCGTTTTGGGCGCCTTTCTTTTGGGAAAATCCAATGAGCGTGAGGGGCGCCCCGTGAATAAGGACCCTCTTATCGGCTAGTTGGCTCACACCAGCGCTCGTGAGCACTTGGGAGAGGGTGCCCTGGCTGTCCGCCTCAAGGTCCCTGTCGCCTAGGACGCTGTAGACCCCGAAAGGGGTGTTTTTGAGGCGCAGGAGGGGGTCTTTGAGATCGGTTACATTCTGGGGAGAGCAATCCGAGATGTCACCCGCAAGTATCACCAGCTTGGGCGAAAGCTTCACTATCTCGTTTATGAGGTTCTTGAGGCCGTCCATGGTGGCCCCGCGGCCGTAGTGGAGATCTGAGACCAGTAGGATGGTGAATCCCTCCAGCTGGGGAGGAAGACCCGGGTACTCCAAGGTGATGGTGTTGATGACCGGAGTGTCCCTCTCGGCGAGATAGGAGAATACCCCCATTACCAAAAAGGCGATAATCAAAAGCCCCACGGGATTAAGAAGGGAATAGGAGGGTTTTTTGTCCCGAAAGAGCTTGGGAAGGCCCTTGGGCTCCCTTTTTAGCCAAAAAAACGAGAAAAGCGCCACTATTAGCTGGAGGGCTATGGCCGGAAGGAGGGATATGAGCTGGGCGCTCTGCCAGATGATGCCTGGGAGGAGCACGTAGTCGTAGAGGAAGCCCGAGGGGGGCCGCTCCTTAAGAACCTGGATCAAGATGAAGGCCGAAAAGCCCGCCAGGTTGAAAAGGATGTAGACCACCTTGAGGATCCTCTTCAAGGGCTGCTGCTTTAACCTGAGCGCAAAGAAGTGGTAGCCATAGAGCTGGGAGAGGATTATGAGGGCGGCACAGGCGCATTTGGCTAGAGCTGACTCCATCACAAAGATCCATTTCTGTTAGGCATCTAACAGGGCTTGGTATTCAACCCCCAATGCGTGTTGAAAAATCAGGGTTTATAAAAATTTGGCGTTTCACAATAGAGGCATCTCATAAAAAAAAATGAGAAAAGTTTTTCTGAGTCGCTTAAAAGAAGATGAAAGACTTAAGTGAAAAAATTTCCAAGATGGGCGTTTATTAGTCTATGCGGCACAAAGGCAAGGGAAATTAATGAAAGGCAAGGGAAATTAATGAAAGGCAAGGGAAATTAATGAATGGCAAGGGAAATTAATGAAAGGCAAGGGAAATTAATGAAAGGCAAGGGAAATTAATGAAAGGCAAGGGAAATTCAATAAAAGGGGTTTTTGGGGAATGATTTAGGAAGTTTAAAGAAATGTATTATTTCACTTAAGAAGTATCTAAAGTTATTAGAACTGCAAGGATTATTAAGTAGCACTAAGGGTTCGCTATAATAAGACCTGGCATAATTTTTGGAATCTTTAAGCTCTGCTCTGGTTTTTTTTAGTTTCACGTTAGTTAAAAGCAGTTCTTAAGATCCAAGCGTTTTTTTATTTTACTTGATTTTTATAAGCGCAGCAAGAAAAAATTTTCAATTGTGCAAAAACCATGGGGAATAGTTTTCTAAATTAAAAAAAGAAGCTCTGGAGCTTTACATGAAACATAAGATATATAAGTAAAATCAAGGCTTTCTTGATTCTTTTGTAAACATAAAAAATAAAAAATATTTTTCCCCCTTAGATGCAAAACTCCAAGGAAAAGGGAGCTTGAAGCGCTCTCTGTCGCACGCAAAGTTCATAATATTTGCCCAAAGTGAGCCTAAAGATTGCATATTTGCTCTCTTTTGCGCCTTGGCGGAAGGTGGCAAGCGAAAATGTAGGCTGATTTTGTTTTAGAATGCGAGGCGTGAGGTTAAGGGAAGTGGGAATCACAATTCAAAAGGCCGGATTTTTTTAGTTGGGGGAGTGCGTTGAACTAGCAAGTTTTGGGCTAGCAAATTAAGAGATAGCTACTAAAGAGATAGCTAGCGGTGTGGAAAGAGTATCAAAGGTGAATATTTTTAAATCTTTGGCTAAAGTGATTAGCTAAGGAATTATGGGCCCCAAAAGGCCTAAAGCTTAAGTTTTTGTCAAAAAACCGAAGACGCTCCAGCGGAGGTGGTGCTAACCGGGAACATGAAGGTAAATGATGCCCCGGAGTCGGGGTACTCCGGTGGGTGGTTCACGACGGATATGGTTCCGTTGTAGCGGGTGACAATCTTTTGGACGATGGAAAGGCCCAGACCGGTTCCTTGGGTCTTGGTGGTGAAGAAGGGACTGAATACCGAGGGTATTATTTCCGGTGGTATGCCCGGGCCCGTGTCCGTGAGCGAGCACGCGACAAATAGTGACTCGTTTTCCTTGTGGCGGAAGATCTTGATGTAGATCTTTCCCCCACCCTGGGGACTCATGGCCTGGGAGGCGTTGTAGATGAGGTTTAAGAATACGTGCATTATCTGGCGGTCGTCACCGGTCACGGGTGGGAGCTTGTCCTCGAAGTCCAGATCTACGGTAACCTTGGACCTCTCCAGCTCGTGCTTGAGTGAGCTAAGTACTTCCTTGGCCATGTCCTCCAGGTGGAACTCCCTCACCTGGCCCTTCTCGTCGCGGGAGAAGTCTAGGACGTTATTTAGAACCTTATTTAAACGCTCCACCTCCTCTAAGATTACCTGGGGGTAGTTGCGTAGGGGATCCCCCTCGGGTATCTTCTTTAAGAGCCTTTGGGTGAAGCCGCCAATGGATACCAAAGGGTTCCTGATCTCATGGGCCAGCTGGGTGCCCATCTCGCCCTGGGCGGCCAGTTTCTCAGCCTGGATGAGGCGGTTCCTGACCACCGAGAGGTTTTGGTTGGCGGTGGAGAGGTCGTCATAGAGGATGGTGTTCTCTATGGCGAGACCGGCCTGGTTGGTGAGCATGTTGAGTTCCCTTAGGGTCTGCTTGGTGATTAGATCGCCAGAAAGGGACCTGTCCACCGCTATGACCCCCACCTCCCGGCCCTTGGCGAGCATGGGAACGGCCGCGTAGCCCTGGATGCCAAAGTCCATGAGGTCGTGATCCTCAGAGGTGTCGGTGCCGCGGCAGCCAAGGAGGGGTTTCCTCTCCACCACGGCCCGGGCCAAGATCCTCGTGGAATCCGGGGTGATGGGGATGGAGATGTTCATCTTCTTGCCCTCCTCTATCATGAGGGCCGCCTCCTGGCGGTTGGGCTTACGTAAGATTTCCGAGAGGTTATTTAGGGACTCGTCGCCCCGGGCCTTGGCCTGGGGCGCCCAGTAGGCCGAGCTCTCAAGTACTGGATCCGTTTCCGTCTCTCTAATTAGAAGGATCATCACCTTGTCAAACTTAAGACCCTGCTGGAGGGTTAGGGACTGGATAATTATCCACACCAGCTCGTCATAGCGGACCGTGGTCATCATGGCGCTGGAGATGTCATAGAGGTTGGAGAGGTAGCGCACCATGTACTCATTGGTCTTGGCCAGGGTGTTCACGTCCTTGTAGGAAAGGGAGTTCTCCACAACACCTGATATCATGCTGTTCATGGCCTTAAGGAGCTCCATGTCCTCTTCCTCAAAGAGCTTGGGAATGGAGGGAAAGCCGCCCCGGTTACCGCCCAGCTTGTTGAATAAAGAGATGCTCCCCTGCCTGCTCCCTTGAAACATGAGGGGCATGGTGAGGATAGTGTTGTTTTGCTCTTTAAGGGATAGATCCTGGGCCAGTGGGTCGTCCTTTAAATACCCCATGAAGGGCTCGTCGCGCTTTAGGGGGGTGGACATGGGCATGGGTATGGTTTGCCCCTGGAAGCGCTGGAAGCTATAAGCCGGTGGCACCACCCCGAAATGGGAGGAAATGAGAAGGTTTTCGCCACTTGGGTCTATGACGTAGAGAGCCGCCCCGTCCGCCAAGAAAACCCCGGCCGCGATCCTGGGGATCATGGTGGTCACCTTCTCCACCTCAATGGTGGAGGCCAAGGTCCTTCCGAGGTCAAAGAGCACATTGAGGACGGATATCCTCTTTCTGGTGTCCGTGGCCAGCTGGTTGTTCTTTATGGCCAGAGAGAGCTGGTTGGTGACCGCCTCCAGCATCTTGCCGTAGGTCTTCTGGGAGTGGTCCATGGGAGTCTGGGACAGAGTCATCACCAGACCGTAGCAGGCCTTGTCATCGGTTATGGGAACTATGGCGATGGATGGCAGATAGGGGGAGAGGAACTCCGCCCAGGGCGGAGGAAGCTGGGTGAGGTCCAAGGCGTCCGCGATGAGCGACTGGCGGTTGAGGATGACCGAGTTGAGGAAGGTGTCTTGGTAGCTGATGGGTACCTGGGGGAGCTCGGAGGCCAAGCTCTCCCTTAAGTGGGGAAAGAGGTGTTTTTTCTCTCTGTT
The DNA here is from genome assembly GCA_031278795.1 of Deltaproteobacteria bacterium. Next base: position 5,375 of record JAITJT010000040.1, read on the forward strand.
TAAAAAAAGAAGCAGGCTCCTGTCGATTCCCAGCTCTCTGGTGAGGAGGTTTAGGAAACTATCCACCTTGGAGTCGAACTGGATGTTGGAGTTGGCAATCAATATGAGCTTGGTCAGGAACTCCACCACGTTCATCTGGGTGTCGCTGGGGGGCATGTATCAGCTGTCCCTCTTCTCTTTGGCGATACCCAGGGCCTGGGAATATATATCCTCATAGGCCTTGGCCGAGCGTTCCCAGGAGAAGTCCTCCCGCATGCCCCTCCGCATGACCGCGTGCCACTCTCCTCTATCCTTGAAGCGCTCAATCACCGTGGTGAGGGTTCCGATCAAGGCATCCGCGGAGTAGTCCACGAACTTAAAGCCCGTGCCCTGGTCCGGATGCGCCAAGGTGTCCATGACCGTGTCATCTAGGCCGCCGGTGGCCCTCACCACCGGAACCGTACCGTATCTAAGGGAGTAGAGCTGTTCCAAACCACAGGGCTCGAAACGTGAGGGGTTGAGGAATATGTCAGCTCCAGAGAGGATGTGGTGCATGAGGGGAGGGTCGTAGGCAAGCTTTAAGCCCACCCGGGTGGGGTTGTCCCTGGCGGTCTCTCGCAAAAATGATATGTATTGATCCTCTCCGGTTCCCATGAAGATGAACTTCAGAGGAAGGGTCAAGAGCGTAGGCATGGCCTTGACGATAAGATCCAAGCCCTTTCTGGGAAGGAGCCTCGATATGACCGCGACCACGGGCAGATCCGATTCATCTAGGCCAAAGAGGGTTAGCAAATGGGCCCGGCACTCTTTCTTGCCGGAGAGGTCTTCTATTCCATAATGCTTCTTGATGAGCTTATCCTTCTCTGGATCCCATATCTTGTAGTCCACCCCGTGGAGTACGCTTCTTATATTCTTATGCCTCTCCTTTAACAGGCCCTCCAGGCCTTTACCCAGCTCCGGACTCAAGGTCTCCCGCGCGTAGCGGTGGGAGACCGTGCTAATTAGATGCGCCCCAATCAAGCCCGCCTTGGTGAGGTTCAACTGCCCGTGGAACTCCAGGCCCTGGAAGGTGAAGTGGCTCCAGTCCAGGCCCGTCATGGTGAAGTCGTAGTAGGGGAAGTTACCCTGGTTCTCTAGATTGTGGTAGGTGAATACCGTCCCAATGTCTCTTATCTCAGGCTCTTTCTTGGCGTAGACCCGCACGAACATGGGTACCAAGCCCGAGGGCCAGTCGTGGGCGTGCACCACGGTATCTTGGTTCTCGTCAGAGAGTTCTTTAAGTATGGAGAAGACCGCCTTGGAGAAGAAGATGAAACGCTCGGCGTTGTCGTCGTAGTCCCCGAACTCGTTTCCATAGATGCCGGGCCTGTCAAAAAGATCCGGTGAATCAACCAGGAGCATCCTATGTCCATCGGCTATTTTCAGCTCATAGAAGTCCGCCTGCCGGCGGCTGATGGAGAGATCTATGGTTCTCGTGAGTTCCCCCAAATGCTTAAGGTTGAACTCCTCGGCCCCACGGTACTTGGGCACAATGACGGTGACATTGTGCCCTAGCTTGGCCAAGGCCCCGGGCAGGAAATATGACACATCTCCCAGACCCCCCGCTCTGGAGCAGGGTACCGCTTCTGGTGTGATGAAGAATACTTGCATGAGTCCACCTTAGGGAAAGGGGAATATCCTTTTTTTTCAGCCAAAGAGATCTTAGAGATCTTAGAGTGTTTAACGTGTACTGATTCTAAACCCACAAAGGCCTTACGCCAATATCTTGAAGGCCCTAGCTTATTATATTTTAGCTATTAAAAATTTTCACCATTGTATGTTTGGAAAAAAACCTAAAAAAATATATATCTTTTAGCCAAAGCGCCTTTCTTGGTCTTTAGGTTCAATTGCCAAAGAGGCAAAGGTGAAAGGGTATAAAAAAATAAGGCGTTTGGTTGGCGTAGTAAGCTCTTTTTATTTGACCCTCTTGTTTTACTAGCTTGTTTTAGCGCCAAGTTTTAGCGCTTGGTTTTACTAGCTTGTTTTAGCGCCAAGTCTTAGCACTTGGTTTTACTTGTTTGTTAAAGTTTAGATAAAAATCATAAACCTCAACACTTATTTGCCTTTCCGCGCTAAAAAATCCAAAAATCCTTAAGCTCTCTGCGAAAGAATAAAAAAAATAATAAATAGCCTTATTTACATATGAAAAAATCACCTAAAAATCTTAATTCGCCTGAAAAAAAGCCCCTATAGAGCTAATTCATAAAAATCCCAAAAGACAATCAATTGATGGGGCCGGTGTAGCCGTTCTCCTCGTTTATGAACTCCACGATAGTGTTTATGGTGCTTTCCACCTCGTCATCCGCCACCTGGCAGGTGGCCACGGCCTCGTGGCCTCCTCCCCCGAAGTGGAGGGCGATGGAACCCAAGTTGGCCTGGCTGTCGCGGTTTATTATGGAGTTGCCCATGGCGATGGCCACGTTGTTGGAGCCGCGGCCCCAGGTCACGTGGATGGAGACCTTGCAGTCCGGAAACATAGTGTAAGGCAGGAAGCGGTTCCCCGGGTAGATGGTCTCCTGGTTGCGGAAGTCTATGATGAGCACCTCGCCCCGCATCTTGGAGCAGCTTTTTATCATGTTGGAGTAGAAGGGGGCCTGCTGGAAGTAGAGATCCGCCCTGTCCTTCACGTCCGGGTTCTGGAGGATCTCGTCGGCGGTCATGGTGCGGCACATCTCTATCATGCTCTCCATGAGCTGGTAGTTGGAGATGCGGAAGTTGCGGAAGCGCCCCAGGCCGGTTCTGGGATCCATCAGGAACCCAATTAGTATCCAGCCGGTGGGGTACTCAATCTCCTGGATGGTGAGATTGGCGCTGTCCACCTTGTCCACGGCCTCCATCATGGCGTCCCAGTGGGTGGAGTAGCGGGAGGCCCCACCCAGGAAGTCGTAGATGACCCGGGCGCAGGAGGGGGCAATCCTGCTCATGCCCCTATAAGAGATGGTGCCCAGGCGTTCGCCTTCGCTGGTGTGGTGGTCGAACCACATGCCTATGCCGTTGGCGTAGGGAACGTTGGCCAAGATGTCGTTGGGTCCCAGTTCCACTAAACCATCCTGGATATCCTTGGGGTGGACGAACTGATAGCTGTCGATGAGCCCAGCTTCCTTCAAGAGTGCCCCGCAAGCCAAGCCGTCGAAGTCGGAACGTGTTACCAAACGCATAATAGCCTCGGATTTTTATTTATTTGTGAATTTGTGTTGCTCCCCCTCTTTTGGGGAAAAGCGTAAGGCCTATGGATGCCCCTAAGAAGGCGGAGGATTTATCTATTCACGGAGCGCTAGAAAAAACGCCCGAAACAGGGAATTATGTTTTTTGGATTTAAAAAAATGAAAACCTAAATTATGAGGCAAAATTATTAGTCAAAAGATAAAATCACCCTAAATAATCGTCTAAAGCGCCTTAAAAAAGCCTTGAATACCGCTAAGCTATTAAAAAAGTCCAAATTTAAAAAATCTTAAAGCGCGCTTTAAACGCCTATTAAAAAAACTTACATGAAAAAAAGAGGCCCGCTTATATGTTCTGTAAACTCCAGGGCAAGGGATGGTATATCCCAGAGGCAAATCTAAAAAACCTTTGATGATGAATCCCGCTCCAGAGCACAAGAAAAAAGAAAGTGAATGAAAGAACATTCTAGAGAGAAAAAGTTCAAAATTAGAGCCATTTTTGAGAGTGGCGTATGAAACTCCAAAAGAAAAATTTCAGGGCGCCATCGACGATTTTAGCCTTATATCTAGAATATTTTAGTTCTGATATTTTGTCAAGGCAAGCGCCAAGAATCAAGAAATAACTAAATATCTGCGGCTCTCCCCCCCCTTTCTACCCAGCTCTTGGCCATGTCCATAAGCAACATTTTGGTAAAATTCAGCTCACAAAGCGGCTTTTAGCTGTGGCTTAGACCCATAGGTGCTAAAAAAACGCTCAAATTGTGGGCAAATAGGGCTGGGAGGCTGTGGCTATGGGAGCTCTTTGCCTAAAGTAGCGTGGTGGAGGCTTGGGCAAGTGATGAAGGCCTGCCAAAAGCTACCCATATTTAGGCCATATTTAGCCCATGTTTAGCCCATATTTAGGCCATGTTTAAGCCATGTTTAGTGAAAGTTTAATTAAAGTAAAGCCCATATCTAGTGAGAGTTTTGTGGGCGAATGCTAAATGACGACTAGGAGTTGTAATTTCGCGCACATTTCGCCTCTCCTACACTTTTACGCCACACTTTCACTGGATTTTGACTTGTAGGGGCTAGGGCAGAGCTTTTTTTTTCTTAAGGCGCTCTACTCGGTGACCGGCGGGCCCGCGGTGGAGGTGTCCGGGGTGGCGGCGCGCCTCAGGGTGTCGTCCAATAGCTGGCGCTCCAGCTCCTCCGGGGTGGGCTGGGTGGGGACAGGGGCCGAACGGGTGGCCTTGGGCGGCTCGGCCGGAGGCTGGGCGGGTCTTGCGGCCGGGGTACTGGTTTCACCCGCTGCCGGGGCCTGGGTCTCCGGGGCGCTGGGCGCTTGCCTAGGCTGGGCCGGTGGCCTTGGGGGGGAGGCGGATCTCAGCGGGGTGTCAGGGGCGCCCGGGCGCGCGGCCTCCACATTCGCGTCTTTGTCCCAGATCATGATGGAGATGCGGCGGTTCACCGGGTCCGTGGGGTTGGTGTTGGGGAGAGGCCTGGTGGCGGCGAAGCCGGCCACCATGGTTATACGGTCCTCGGCTATGCCGTGGCGGGAGAGGAAACGCCGGGCGGCCGATGCCCTGGCCGTGGAGAGCTCCCAGTTGGTGAGCTCCTGGCTCAAGGTGGAGACCGCGTCGGTGTGGCCCTCCACGGAAATTTTATTGGGAATGGTTTCCAGCTTCTCGGCGATTCTTCCCAAGAGCTGCTGGGCCACAGGCGTTAACCTGGGTTGCCCGCTAATGAAGATGGGGCGTTTCTCCTTGTCCATGAGCTCCAGGCGCACGCCGCCAGGCACCTTCTCCACGGAGAATTGCCCCTCCACGTCGCCTCCCAAGGCGTCCGTGGCGGCGGCGCTCAGTTCAGTCGCCAGGTTGTCCTTGGCGGCCTCCGTGGCGCGCTGCTCGTCCGTAAGAGCCCCTCCCGGGGTCCCAAATCCGTCCACGTAGAGGCCTTCACCTGCGGCCACGCCTGTCTTGTCAGATCCCTCCCCACCTTCCACTCCCTCGGGAAGTTCAGTTAGATTGGGGTCCTTTTGGCTCTGATCCGGAAGCACAATGCCCACGGCTTGGAGGGCCTTCTCCTTTTCATCCAGCTCCTTTTCCTTCTCGTCTAGCTCTTTGCCCTTCTGGATGAGCTCAAAGCAGCCTCCATTTAAGATGCCGGGCGTGGGGTTGGATGGGTCGAATGCCGAGGGAATGCCGCCATTGAACACGGCGTCGCTCATGGTGAGGTTCTGGAAATAGTCCGCCAAGGCCGCCTTTCCCTGCTCAGAGGAGATGGCCAGGAGCCACATCACCAAAAAAAAGGCCATCATGGCTGTCACAAAGTCAGCGTAGGCCACCTTCCAGCTGCCTCCGTGGCCGCCGCCGTGACCTTTCTTGATGATCTTCTTGATGATGGGGGTTTTTTTATCCGATGCCATTCATGCCCCTTAGGGGAAAAACCCTGATTTTACCGCTATCCCTAAAGCTCTTGTTCCTAAGCAATTGCCTAAAAAATTATTATTTCTGTCTTTTTTTAAGAGCCACTTATATTTAGCTTATTACTTAGCTTCTTTTTAGTTTTAAGCTCTTTAATCTTAGTACTTTCTTACTTCATTTTTCTTACTTCTTCACTGATTTTAACAGCTCCTCGAGCTCCTCGTAACCGGGGCGGCAGTTGGAGGGGACGGCCCTTCTAGCAAACTCAATGGCCATGACCGGAGGGAGGCCCTTGGAGAAGGCGACCAAGACCGCCTTGGCCACTTTAAGGATATTGTCCTGGTCATGGGCCAGGTTCTCCAGGGCCTTGGCCATGGGGGCCATGTAGCCGTAGCTAAGGAGAAGGCCTAGGAAGGTTCCGCAGAGGGCGGCGCCCACCGAGGCGCCCAATATCTCCGGAGGCTCGGTCATGAGACCCATGGTGGTGATGATACCCAAAACCGCGGCCACGATTCCTAAGCCCGGCAGAGAGTCCGAGACCGTGGTCAGGGCCGTGGGCACCAAGGCGCCGTGGTGCTCGTGGGCGTCCGTATCAATGTCCATGAGGTTTTCAAACTCCATGGGCTCAATGTTACCGCTCACGAAGACCTTGAGGTTGTCGGCTAGGAAGTCCTTGAGGTGGTGGTTTTTTAGGATGGAGGGGTATTTGGTGAAAATGGCGCTGGAGTCCGGCTTGTTGGCGTGCTCCTCCAAGGCCAACATGCCCTCGCGCCTGGCGATGGAGAGGAACTCGAAGAGGAGCAAGAGAACGTCCACAAACTGCTGTTTTTTTAGTTCCTTTCCCAGGACAATCTTAGGCAAAGACGAGAATGTCTCCTTTATTAGAGACATGGGATTGGCTATGAGGAAAGACCCAAAGGCCGCCCCGCAGATGATTATCACCTCGTTGGGCTGCCACAGTACCCCCAGGACTCCATGGTGCATCATGTAGCCGCCTATGACGCAGCCAATAACTACAATGATTCCAATTGGGGGCATATCTATATTAATCCTTGGAAGGCGCCAGGGGCTCCCTTGGGGGGTCCCACTCGCCAAGATTTAGTTTCTAAAATATTGGGGCTTTTAATTAATCTTTAGTCAAGAAAAGTTAGAGACTAGTCTCGGACTTTAAAACAGAAAAGACCATAAAGCGTGATGCACAAAAAAAGGAGATAATGGAGATACAAAAGTGCAATACCTGGACTTTCTAAAGTGTCCACTGTTTACACTCCGCCCCCCATGAGGTTAAAGCCTCCGTTTATCTTTTCGGAAAAACATGGAGGAAAAATAAATAATAAAATTGCTTTGGGTATATAGTGTATTAGCAATAAAAAATTAACACCATATGCGCAAGGGGCTTATGTAGCGCCTAAGCGTTTCCACTCGCTTCAAAGTTGAAGCTTATCCATTAGCCTAAAGCGGAAGATGCCTCCATAAATTTTCACTATTATAAGCTTGGAGAAGGCAATTTCATAGGCATGAAAGACACTATTTTAAGTTCTCCCTAATCCTTTCGGCCACGAATGGGAGCTTGGTGAGATCCGCCGGCTCCCCCATCTTGAGGGGCAGCTCGTTTTTATCTCGTCTGGGAATGATGTGCATGTGCCAGTGGGGCACCAGCTGCCCGGAGAGGGGGCCGTTGTTCACCACCAGGTTGAAGTCCTGGGCTCCCACGCCCAGGAGCGCGGCGTTTGCGAGTTTTTTCGCGAGTGGAAGCGCCTTTTGGAGGAGTTCCTCCGGCACGTCCAGGGTGCGCACGTAGTGGTCGCGGGTAACAATCAGCAAATGGCCCTCGGATATGGGGTTTATGTCCATGAAGGCTATGAAGTCTGGGTCCTCGTGTACCCTTATGCTAGGTATCCGACCATTGGCTATCTCACAGAAAATGCATTTATCAGTCATAGAAGGCCTCGGGAGCTTTTATTTTGGGGAGCTTTTTTTCTTGGGGGGCTTTTATTCCGGGGAGCTAAAAGGGGAATCCCCCTTGAATCTCAAAAGGGAATCCATCCAAGCGAGGCTATGACCAATTTTAGAAAAAAGAACCGCGTAATTTAAGGTGCTTTAGGCGGCTTTCAGTTGAGGCACAAAAAGCCGCGGGCGACCCTCCTCCAAGTGGAGGGCAAATCCCCTGAAAAAAAATATTGGGCAAAAGTGGTCAGAGCCTTAGGGAAAAGTTTAATGGTTTTGGACTTTTTTAGCAATATCTCAGGAATATATAGTAATATGATTTTTAATTTTGGCTACATATTGTGGAGTTTTTCCGGCTTTTTGGGAAAGCTGGCCCCTTTTCCCCAAGAGACGAGTGGCAAAGGAATCTAAAAATTTGGGATTTGTTCCATTTTTTTTTGCCTGGGATCCTGAGGCGGGAGCCCCCTGGTTTTTTAGCGTCCTCTAAAATCCCAAGGGAGCTACAATGACTTTCAAAAGTTAAAGCTATGAATGTGGCTAAGTGCGGCTAAGGGCGGCTAAGTGCGGCTAAGTGCGGCTAAGTGCGAGGAAGTGCCTCTAAGTTCCGGGTAAGGGCGCGTGAATCTAAAAAAAGAAAATTAATTTCTTCAGTTGGGGGAAAGATCTTTGGCTTAAATATTTTTCTGGAAAATCTTATGCTGGAAAATGTTGTGGTCATGATTTGCAATATGCTCTTCGTTTTTTGTTTTCGTCAAAGGCTCTAATTGGCTTTATTATCTGATAAAAAAAATTGCCAGCCGTATACCATAAGCATTATGATGAATATGTATTTTTTTCGCCTTTAGATTTATGCCTTAGGCGCGGAAAGATTTTTGTTTTAGGTAGGAAAAGGTTTTTATTTTATCCACGCGAGATGAGGATAATATTTTTTTTTCAGGAGAAATTGCACCTTGTTTATGGGACGCATAATTATGAGGGTTAAGCCCGAAACAAAGTTGATTTTCAACCTATCGCTA